>JAPUDV010000055.1:115708-195436 GCA_027492875.1 Candidatus Competibacteraceae bacterium
GGCCTGTGTCCTGAGCGCGGGCCGGCGCCGCGGTTGTTAATTCTGCATTTTTGGGCCCCCGCCCCACGGCCTGGAATGGGGGTGGCGCGGCGGAATCGGGAACCAACATCAGCCTGTGGGGGCAACTTGCCATGACGGAAACAAACGTGTCGGAAATCGTAGCGGAAAGGGAGGACAGGATCCTGCTGGCGCGGATCCGGCGGCCCGAAAAGAAAAACGCCCTGACGCTGGCGATGTACGCGGCGCTGACCGCAGTGCTGGCGGAGGCGACCGGGGATCCGGAGGTTCGGGTGGTGGTGCTGACCGGCAGCGGCGACAGTTTTACCAGCGGCAACGATATCGCCGATTTTCTGGCGGCGCCGCCGGAGGGGGAGGAGAGCCCGGTATTTCGCTTTCTGGCGGCGTTGCATCGGTTCGAGAAGCCGCTGGTGGCGGCGGTCAACGGCGTCGCGGCCGGCATCGGGGTGACGCTGCTACTGCACTGCGATCTGGTCTACGTGCGGGCCGGCGCGGCGCTGCAACTGCCGTTCGTCAATCTCGGGCTGTGTCCGGAGGCCGGTTCCAGCCTGCTGTTGCCACGCCTGATCGGCTATCCTCGGGCGGCGGAACTGCTGCTGCTGGGTCAGCCGTTCAGCGCCGAACAGGCTCTGGACTGGGGCTTGATCAACGGCGTCGGCGCCGATGCGGCGGCGACGCTGGAACTGGCGCTGGCGCAAGCCCGGCGGCTGGCTCAGCAACCGGTGGCGGCGGTACGGCTGAGCAAAATGCTGCTGAAGCAGGCCGAGGTCGAGGCCGTGCGGGAGCGGATTGCCCTGGAAGGCCGATATTTCACCGAATTGCTGCATTCGCCGGAGGCGCGGGCGGCTCTGCAATCCTTCGTGGCGCGCCGCCGCCCGGTCGGATGACCGGCTCGCCGGTGGGCTACGGCCCGCCATCGTCCAGCAGCGCCAGGCTTCGGATCAGGTCGGAGAGCGAGTCCGCCCGCAGTTTTTCCATCACCCGCTTGCGGTGGATTTCCACCGTGGACAGGCTGATGCCGAGTTCGGCGGCGATCACCTTGTTGTACTGGCCGACCGCCACCCGCTCCAGCACTTCCCGCTCGCGCGGCGACAGCCGCGCCAGCCGCGCCGCCGCCTCGCTGCGTTGGGCCTGGCGGCGGCGCTCGCGGGCATCGCGTTTCAGCGCTTCCCGAACGCGCTCCAGCAGCGTTTGCCCCTGAAACGGCTTTTCGATGAAGTCGAAGGCGCCGGCCTTCATCGCCCGGGTCGCCATGGGCACGTCGCCGTGGCCGGTCATGAAGATGATCGGAACGCGATGGCCCTGCTCCTGCAACTGCTTTTGCAGGTCCAGGCCGCTTATGCCCGGCATCCGCACGTCCAGCAGCAGGCAGCCGGGCCGCCGGACACCGTCGGATTTGAGGAAGTCGGCGGCGCTGGCGAAGGATTCGACGCGCAGTCCGGTCGCCCGCAGCAGCAGGCCGACCGCGTCGCGCACCGCCTGGTCGTCGTCGATGAGAAAAACGGTGGGAGCAGTTTCGTTCATGTGGGTGCGGGCGGCCATCGGTAGTGGGTGTAAACCGGCAAGGTGAAATGGAACGAAACTCCGCGGCTGGGGTTGGGTGTGGCCCACACCCGCCCACCCTGGGATTCGATCAGCGAGCGGCTGACCGATAGTCCCAAACCCATGCCGCCGGGCTTGGTGGTGAAGAAAGGCTCGAACAGCCGTTCGGCTGCTTCCGGGCTGAAGCCGTGTCCGGTATCGCGGACGGTGGCGAGCACGGCGCCGGTATCGAGCGGGGCGGTGCGCAGCAGCAGTTCGCGCGGTTCGTCGCTCAAGCCCTGCATGGCCTCGATGGCGTTGCGCGCCAGGTAGAGCACCGCCAACTGGATTTGAATGTCGTCGGCCAGGATGGCCGGCAGCGGCTCCGCCAGTTCCAGCCGCACCGTGATGCCGGCCTGGCGCAGTTCCAGTTGCGCGTAGTGAACCACCGCGCGAATCAGGGCGTTGAGGTCGATTTCGGTTTGGGCGGCCGGATGTTTCTGCACCAGCTCGCGCAGGTGGCGGATGATGCCGCCGGCCCGCAATCCCTGGTTGACCACTTCCTCCAGCGCGCCGGTCAACTCGCGGGGGTCGGCGGCGTCCCCCCGCAGCAGGGTCAGGCATGCCTGGGTGTAGGCCACGATGGCCGCCAGCGGCTGGTTGAGTTCGTGGGCCAGGTTGGAGGCCAGTTCCACCGCCAGGCTAAGCCGCGACATCTTGGCCAGTTCCACCTGCTGCCGCCGCGATTGGTCCTCGGCCAGCTTGCGAGTGGTGATGTCCTCGGCCAGACCGGCGATGCGGTACACATGACCGACCGCGTCGCGGATGGGAAAGCCGCGATCCCAGATCCAACGGACCGCGCCGTCCGGGCGGACGATGCGGTACTCTTCGTCGAGCCGGCCGGCTTCCAGCTTGGCGGCGTGCGCCGCCTGGATGCGCGGGCGGTCGTCGGGGTGAACGGCCTCCAGCCAGTCCAGCGGCCGTTCCTGAAAATTGTGCACCGCTCGTCCCCAGATCTCCTCATAGGCCGGACTGACGTACAGGAGCCGTTCTTCCATGATGCCGTACACCCAGAACACCTCGCGGATGTGTTCGGCGAGCTGGCGAAAGCGCTCCTCGCTGTCGCGCAGGGCGATTTCGGTGTGCACGCGGGCGGCGATCAGTCGCTCCAGGGTCTGGTTGGCGGCCACCAGTTCGGCGGTGCGCTCCCGCACCCGGGTTTCCAACTCATCGCGGGCGTGCCGCAACTGTTCCTCGGTTTGTTTCCGCTCGGTGATGTCGCGGGCGATGCCGATGACGCCGATGATGCGGCCGTCGGCATCGCGATAGGGCCATTTGGTCGACTGGAAGATGCGCTGTTCGCCGCGGATATCAAACGTATCCTCACTGTTTAGCAGGTGGCCGCTGGCGATGACCCGGCGATCTGCCTCCATCAGCTTCGGGGCGATCTCGGCGGGAAACAGCGCGCGGTCGTCCTGGCCCAGACAGGTGGTCAGGGGCCGGCCGACCAGGCGGGCGCCCGCCGAATTGAACAGCAGGTAGCGGCATTCTCGATCCTTGATGAAGGCCACGTCGGTGATCATCTCGATGAACTCCGCCAGCCGCAGGTCCTGGGCTAGGTGGGTACGGCGCGCCGTCTTGACGTAGAACCGCAGCAGCCCGTACAGCAGACCGCCGCTGGCAGCGACCGCCAGGACGTTCGCGAACGGCCCCAGCACGGGCGGCGGCCCCGCGCCGGTCAGCCACGCGCGCAGCAGCGGATCGCCGCCCAACACCCAGAGCAGGCCGCCGCCGGTGTAGATCGAGGCGATGAGCGCGGGATAGACGCTGAAGCGGCGCAGGCGCTTGCGCCGCGAGTCCGCCGGCGGCGCGGCCAGATCTTCCGGGGTCGGCAGGGCATGGGGCCGAAAACGGAAGAGGCGTCGGAGAGCGGCTTTGTTGAGATGCGCCATGCTGCGGCTTCCCGGCAGGACCGCTTCGGCCTAGAGGCTGAGTTCCGCCCGTTCGGGACGGTGGATCCGGGCGGCGGCGGGCAGGGTGAAGTGGAACGTGACGCCGGAACCCCGGTTGGGTGTGGCCCACAGCCGGCCGCCGTGGGCTTCGACGATGGATTGGCTGATCGAAAGCCCCAGCCCCAGGCCATCGGGCTTGGTGGTGAAAAAGGGGTGCGGCAATTGCCTGAGCAGATCGGGGTCCAGACCGGGGCCGTTGTCCTGAATCGCGAGTTCGACCCCTTCCGGTCCGAAACGGGCGGACAGGAGGATGGCGCGCGGGCCGTCGACCGCGCTGGTCGCGTCCACCGCGTTGCGCACCAGGTTGAGGATCACCTGCTGGACTTGCAGGGGGTCGGCCAGCACCGGCGGTAAGTCCGGGCCGATGTCCTGACGGAGATGGACATGATGGCGGCGGGTTTCCATGTCCAGGAAGTCGGCGATGTCGTCGAGCAGGGCGCTGATCCGCACCGTGAGATATTGAGGCTTGCTCTGGCGGGCGAAGTGGCGGACCTGCTGGATGATGGTGTGGGTCCGGGCGCTCTGCGCGGCGATTTTTTCCAGGGTTTCCCGCAGTTCGGCCGGCTCGACCGGATCGGTGCGCAAGCGGGTCAGACCGGCTTCGGCGTAGAGAGAGATGGCGGTGATCGGCTGGTTGATTTCATGCGCCAGCCCGGACGCCATTTCGCCCAGGGTGTTGAGGCGCGAGGCGTGGGCCAGCAAGGTCTGCTGCCGTTGCGCCGCCGCGGTGATCTGTCCCTGTTCGAGGGCGCTGCCCACCCAGCGGGCCATGAGCTGGATCAATTCGCGGTCCACGGTGGCGAACGGCGTCGACCGCGGTCGGAAGCTGGAGAAGTTGAGCGTGCCGTAGACGTGGTCGCCGACCTGAACCGGTGCGCCCAGGTAGGCTTCCAGCTTGAGTTTCAGGTAGCAGGGGTGTCGGCGCCAGCGGCTGGCCGAGGCGCGTTCGAAGCCCAACGGTTCCCGGGCGCGCAGGGTGTCGCGGCAATAGGTGTCGCCGAGGGCGAAGATATCTCCCTGGCTGATTTCGCCGGCGGGCGTGATGGCCCGGACAATTTCGTAGCGCTCGGCTTCGACGCGCGCCAGGATGCCGATCGTCAGCCCGAAGCGCTGGCAGCCCATCGCCAGCATGGCCTGGATCTGGTCGCCGGGGTGGCGGCGCGGGATGGAAATGACCTCGTACAGCTCGCGCATGGCTTCCACGCTGCTCCGCAGCGCCGCCTGTTGTTCGGCCAGCTGCTGGTTGCCCGCCTCGGCCTGTTCCTTGGCCGCGGCGAACGATTGGGCCAACCCGGCGTTTTCCAGCGCCAGCCGCAGCGAACGGGCGAGCGTCTGGTGGTAGTGCTGGGCGGCGCCCAGCGCCAGCAGTAGGTACAAGATGCCGGCGGCGCCCATGGCGGCGCGCAACGGGTCGTCCTGTAGCAGCAGCCAGAGTACCGGCGGCAGCATCAGCGGCAGGGCGTAGACCACGTAGGTGACCGGCACCGGGGTCATGGTCAGCACGCCGCCCATCAGCACGCCGCCCAACACCAGCGCGGTGAAGCTTTGGTACACCAGGGATGGCGCGAGGATCAGCAGGACGACGCAACCGCCCCAGCAGACACCGCTGGCGGCGCAGGCCCAGGTATAGCGCCGGGCCCAGCGACCGGCATCGGCATCCGAGTCCCGGCGGCGCTGGAAGGCGACGATCAGCGCCAGCCGGACCAGAAGGGTCGCTTCCAGCAGGGCCAGCCAGCCCAGCAGCACCGCACGCGGTACGATGTCCCAGTGGATGAGCGCCAGCATGGGCGCGATCAGCAGGCTGGCGACCGTGCCGAGCGGAGCTTGGGCGTACAGCAGCCGGATCTGTTCGGCGAAGATGCGCCGGGCGAGCGGCCCGGTTGCGGAGGGTTGTGGGGCGGCGGCGTTCACGGCGCGGGGCGCGAGGTGGCGGCGGATCGCTCCACGGCCTCGACCGGCGCTGTCCGGCGATCCTCCAGCAGGGGTCGATCCGGTTCCACCGTGTATTCCCCGTCGATGAAATCGGGAGCGGCCCGTTGCGTTTGGCGCACCAATCGGCGGAGCTGCCACCACAGCCAGCCGCCGGCTATCAACCCCGCCGCCAGCAGGACGGTGAACAGTACCGAGGCAACGGCGAAGCCGACCACCACGGCAAGTACCGAGGTTGCGGTCAGGCCCAGCCGGCCCAACCAGGACGGTTTGGCAAGCGGCGGCAGCTTCATGGGCGAGCCAGCCAAAACCACCAGACGATGAAGGCGATCAGCCCCAGTCCGGCCAGATTGACAACGAATGAGGTCATGTCGGTTTGCCTCGCGGCTGGAAACCGCGCAACCGGTTGGCGTTACTGACGACGGTGAAAGACGATAACGCCATGGCCGCGCCGGCCAGCATCGGGTTGAGCAACAGTCCGGTCGCGGGGTAAAGCGCGCCCGCCGCGAGCGGAATTCCCAGCGTATTGTAAAGGAAAGCGCCGAGCAGATTCTGCTTGATATTGCTCAGGGTGGCGCGCGAGAGCGCCACGGCGTCGGCAATCCCGTGCAGGGAACCGCGCACCAGAGTGATGCCGGCACTTTCGATGGCGATGTCGGTACCGGTGCCCATCGCCAAACCTACATCGGCTTGGGCCAGCGCCGGGGCATCGTTGATGCCGTCGCCGACCATGCCGACCACTTCGCCGCGTGCCTGCAAGCGGGCGATGACGTCGGCTTTCCCGGTGGGCGGGACATCGGCGTGGATTTCCTCGATGCCGGCCTGCGCGGCGATGGCGCGGGCGGTGGCGGCGTGGTCGCCGGTCAGCAGCACCACGTTCAGCCCCAGTTCCCGCAGGCGGCGGACGGCGGCGGCGGAGTCCGGCTTGATGGGATCGGCCACCGCGACGATGCCGGCCGCTCGACCGTCGGCGGCGACGAACACCGGCGTCTGTCCCTGGGTGGCCAGTCGTTCGGCCTCGGTTTGGAGCGGGGTGGCGTCGATGCCGTGGGTTTCCAGCAAGCGGCGGTTGCCGGCCAGCAGCGCCCGGCCGCTCACCCGGCCGCTGGCGCCGTGGCCGGCGATGGCTTCGAACCGCTCCACGGGGGGAACGCTCAGCCCACGGTCGCGGGCGGCGGCCAGAATCGCCTGGGCCAGCGGATGTTCGGAGCCGGTTTCCAGACCAGCGGCCAGGCTGAAGATCTCGTCCTCCTGGAAGCCGGGCAGGGCGGTCACGGCGGTGACCGTCGGCCGGCCGGCGGTGATGGTGCCGGTCTTGTCCAGCACCACGGTGGTGAGCTGGCCGACCCGTTGCAAGGCTTCGCCGTCGCGGATCAGGATACCGTGCTCGGCGGCCTTGCCGACCCCGACCATGATCGAGATCGGCGTGGCCAGCCCCAGCGCGCAGGGGCAGGCGATGATCAGCACGGTCAGGCTGGTGACCAGGATATAGCCCAGCCGGGGTTCGGGGCCGAAGTTGAACCAGGCCAGCGCGGTGAGGACGGCCACGATCAGCACCGAGGGGACGAACACGGCGGCGACCCGGTCGGCCAGTCGGCCGATCGGCGGTTTGCTGTTTTGCGCCTGCCGCACGCTGGCGACGATATGGGCCAGCACCGTGTCCTCACCGACCCGGGCGGCGCGGAACACGAAAGTACCGGTCTGATTTACCGTGCCGCCGGTCACGGCGTCGCCGGCCTGCTTGACCACCGGCAGCGGTTCGCCGGTCAGCATCGATTCGTCCACCGTCGAGCGGCCGTCGCTGACTTCGCCGTCCACCGGGATTTTCTCGCCCGGCCGCACCCGGATCAGGTCGCCGATCCGCAGGGTTTCGATGGGGACATCCCGCTCTCGATCGCCCTCGACCCGCCGGGCGGTTTTCGGCCGCAGGCCGAGCAGGCGCTGGATGGCGGTCGAGGCCCTGCCGCGCGCGCGGCTTTCCAGGGCGGAGCCGAGATTGATCAGGGCGATGATGGTGACCGCCGCCTCGAAGTAGGCGTGCTGAGCGAGGCTGGGCACGCTGTTTGGAAACAAGGCCACCAGCATCGAGTACAGCCATGCGGCGCCGGTGCCCAGCGCGATCAGGGTATCCATGTTGGCGTTGTGATGACGGAATTGGCGCCAGGCGCCGCTGAAGAAATGGCCGCCACTGTAGATCATTGCCACCAGGGTCAGCAGGCCGGTTCCGATCCAGAACCACCGGCCGGCGGGACTGGTCAGCGCCGGCAGCCTGCCGGCCAGTTCGGCCAGCATCAGGGGCGCGGCCAGGACGCCGGCGACGACGGTGTTGCGGATCAGCCGCCGGCAGTGGGCCTGTTCGGCGGCGTCGCGCTCGGCCTCGTCGGCGGCGTCGCGCAATTCGGCGGCGTCATAGCCGGCCGCCCGCACCGCTTGAACCAGCGTCGTCAGGGGCGCATCGCCGCTGATCTGGGCGGTGCGCTCGGCGAAATTGACGCTGGCATCGGCCACGCCGGGCACCCCGCGCAGGGCGATTTCCACGGCGGCGACGCAACCGGCGCAACTCATGCCGGTGATGGCCAGACGCAGGGACTGGACGGACGATCCGGATGTCATTTTAGGATTCCCCTCGACACGTTTAAGGTGCAAAAAGCGTATTCATGCCGGCAACAGCATGTTCTAATAAGGAAACAGATAGCTGGTGTTAAACTCGCAATAGAGTGACTCCCATCAGTCTATCCCCGTTCGCGTTCGGGCCAGTCGCGGCGCCGCGGTCGCCGCGTCGGCCGACAATCGGTGCGAGAAAATGCGTATTCTAGTGGTGGATGACGATCCGAACGTATTGCGGATCATCGCCGCGATGCTGCGGCGCTGGGATTACGAGGTGACGTTGGCCCACGATGGCGCGGAAGCGTGGGCGATTTTGCGGCGGGAGGAGATCCGTCTGGTCATCAGCGACTGGATGATGCCGGGGCTGACCGGGCCGGAGTTGTGCAGCCAGGTGCGAGCCGCCGAATTTTCCAGCTACGTCTATTTCATCCTGCTGACCGGCCGCGAGGATAAAACCTCGCTGGTGCAGGGCATGGACGCCGGCGCCGACGATTTCATGGTCAAGCCGGTTTATCGGGAGGAGCTGCGGGTGCGGGTCCGCGCCGGCGAGCGCATCCTGCGGCTCGAGGCGGAACTGGGCGAACGCAACCGCCGTCTCAACGAGATCAATCGCACGCTGTCCGAGGCCTACGCCACCATCCGCCACGACCTGGAATCGGCTGCGGCCATGCAGAAGGCGCTGCTGCCGCCGCCGCTGCGCGCGCCGGGCGTCGCCGTGGAGTGGCTGTTCCATCCCAGTTCGTTCGTGGCGGGCGACATGTTCGACTACTTCAAGCTGGGCGAGGAGCAACTGAGCTTCTACCAGTTGGATGTGGCGGGCCACGGCGTGCCGGCGGCGCTGCTGTCCTTTACCCTGAACCGGGTCTTGTCGCAGGGGGCCGAGGAAAAGCGGCTGCGCCGCCAAGGCTTCGGTCAGGACGCGGAGACGATACCGCGGCTGGTGGTGGAAGAGTTGAACCAGCGGTTTCAGTCAGGGATCGATCCGCTTCTATACTTCACCATGATATACGGTAATCTGGATTTGAAGTCGGGCTCGATCGCCCTGACCCAGGCCGGTCATCCCCGGCCGATCTGGCTGCATCGTGCCGACCGGCGGATCGAGATGGTGGGCGGCGGCGGATTTCCGGTCGGTATGCTGCCCGGCCTCGAATACGAGGTGATGCGTTTCGACCTGGCCCCGGGCGACCGGTTGTTTCTGTACTCGGACGGCATCACCGAATGCGCCAGCGAACAGGGCGAACTGTTTTCCGAGGCCCGCCTGACCGACTTGCTGGAGGCGACGGCCGATCGGCCGGCGGCGGCGGTGGCGGCGTGCGTTGGCCAGGCTCTGCGGGAGTGGAAAGGCGACGATAATCATCAGGACGACATTACCCTATTGATTTTGGAGCGCGAGCTGTCATGACCCGAACCATTCGCCTGGAAATCGAGAGCCGGCCCGAGTGCATCGATCTGCTCAGCAACGCCTTGCACGGCATTTGTCATCCGGCGCTGCCAGCAGGCGAGATCGCCCGGATCAATCTGGCGATGGTGGAGGCCGTCAACAATGCCGTCGAACACGCCTACCATGGCGAGTCGGATCATTCGGTCTGGGTGGAATTCGATCTGATGCCGGATCATTACCGCCTGCGGGTTTGCGACCAGGGCCAGCCCATGGCCCCCGGCCGGCTGGCGGCGACGCCGGGATTCGCCGAACCCGATCCCGCCGATTCGGTGACCTGGAGCACCCGTGGCCGGGGGTTGGCCATCATCAAGGCGTGCATGGACACGGTCGAGTACGAAGTGCGGGATGGCGTCAATACGCTGTCGATGAGCCGGGCGCTTGCCGGAGACGGCGCGGCCAACCCGATCAAGACAGCTTGATTTTTTCAAATTTTGAAACCATTGGGACAGTTGCATATGGTTCTGACACATCGCAATATCGAAGGTATCGATATCGTTGCGCTGGCGGGGCGGCTGGTGATGGCCGACGTGCCGCAGGTCCGGCAGAAGCTGCTGGCGACGGTCGAGCAGGGCAACGGTAAGCTGGTTCTGGATCTGGCGGACGTGGGTTTCATGGACTCCAGCGGTTTGTCGGTGCTGGTGTCGGTGTTCAAGGCCGCCCGCCTCAAGAATGGGGATGTGGTGCTATTGCACCTAAGTCCGACCGTGCGTTCCCTGATCGAGCTGACCCGCCTGCAGCAGGTCTTCGCGATTTTCGACGACGAAGAGGCGGCGCTAACCCGCTTGCGCTGAACGGGTGTGGTGAACCTTCTCCCGGCGCTGATGCTGGCCCTGACCCTGTGGGGCTGCGCCACCGAAAGCGTGCGCGCACCCGCGGCGAAGCCGGGCACGGTGGAGTCGCCGGCGGCGTTCGAGGTTCCAGAGAAGCGCGCTACGTTCTCCAGTACCGAGATCGTGCGCCAGTTCGAGTCCGAGGTGCCCGGCCAATACCTGATCGGTCCGGGCGACAAGCTCACCGTGATCGTGGCGGGGCGCCCGGAGCTGTCGGGTCAGCATACGGTGGGGCCGGACGGCAACATCACCCTGCCGTTCGCCGGCACGATCCGGATGCTGGACCTGAACCGCGATCAGGCCGCCGAAGCGATCCGGCGCGCGCTCTCGACCTATTATCTGGATGTCTACATCACCGTCCGCATCGACGAGTACACCAGCAACCGCGTGGTGGTGCTGGGGCGAGTCGAACACCCTGGCGTGGTGCATTTCGAAGACAATCCCACGTTGATCGAAGTGCTGTCGCGGGCCGGTGGCTTTCCCATCCTGCGGCCGGAACAGGTGCTGACCCGCTGCGCGGTGCTGCGCGGCAATAAAATTCTCTGGCTGGATCTCAAGCGACTGTTGAACGGCGATCTGTCGCTGAACATCCGCCTCAGGCGCAACGACGTCGTCTATATCCCCGACGCCTACGACACCACGGTGTACGTGCTGGGCGAAGTGAACAAGCCGGGCGTGTACCGGCTGACGCCCAAGATGTCGTTTCTGGACGCGCTGGGTCAGGCCGGCGGCCCGAACATCGACGCCAACACCGACGAAATTCGCCTGATCCGTCCCGGTCAGGGGCTGAATCAGGAGGTCGCCCTGGATCAAGTGCTGGCGCCGGACCGCACCTTGAACGTGGCGCTGGAGGAAGGCGACATCGTGTACGTGCCGCGCCGGGGCATCGCCAAGATCGGCTATATTCTCAGGCAGATCAATCCGTTCGCCCTGCTGCTCAGCGTTCAGTCGCTCGCGACTGGTGCGAGCGGACAGTGACGGAGCCGATCCAGACGGCGCAGGGGGCGCAGGGGGCGCAGGGGGCGCCCGCCGCGCCCCCGCGATTGCCGCCCAGCGGCGCGTTCATGCCGCTGGTCAGCATCCGCGATCACCGCCGTTTGGCCCTGACCCTGATGATCGTGGTGGCGGCGATCGGGGCGCCGTTGGCTTGGTACAAGTCGAGGGCCTACACCTATGAGGTGTTCGCCTCGATCTACGTGGCGCCGCGCTTCGTCAAGGTGCTGCACAGCGATCAGGAACTGGAGTTCCAGTCCAACAGCCAGTACCAGCAGTACGTCGAGCAGCAGGTCCGCAACATCAGCCGCTACGACATCGTCCGCGAAACCCTGGCCCAACTGGGTCGGTATCGCGCCCTGTGGCAGACGCCCGGACTCAGCGAGCGCAAGGCGGCCCTGCGCCTGATCAAGGCGCTGAGCGCCCGCGCGGTCAAGAATACCTACTTGATCAGCGTGACGCTGGAAGGCAACCAGGCCGACGGTCTGGCGGAGACGCTCGACATCTTGCTGCGGATCTATCTGGAAACCATGAAGAAGGAAGACCTGTACGCCAGCGACGAGCGGTTGGTCAACCTGCGGGAACGGCAGAAGACGCTGGCCGGGGTCATTCAGGAAAAATCGATCCGGCGCACGGTGTTGGCCGAACTTCTGGGGGTGACCGGTTTCGACGGCAAGACCCAGAACCCCTACGAGCGCTTGCTGCAGGATAGCAGCACCGCGCTCGACGAGGCCCGCCGCAAGCTGGTCGTCGCCAAGGCCGCGCTGGATGCCTACGACCCCCAGGCGGGCGCGGCGGCCCGGCTGGCGCTGGAGTCGGCGGCCTTGCAGATCGTGGCCAACGACAGCGGCTTGAACAGCCTGAAATATCACTTGTGGGCGCGCCGTGGCGAACTACTCAACGAGATCAGCGGGCTATCGCCGCAGCACCCGCTGCGGGCCGTCGCCGAACGCAAGCTGCGCGATCTGGAGCAGGATGTCCAGACCGCCACGACCAACGTGATGGAAGCGACCCGGACCCAGTTGCTGGAGCAGCGGCGCACCACCCTGCGCGAGGCGCAGCAGGTCGAGCAGGCGCTGGCCGCCCAGCGCCAGGGCATTCAGGAGCGCGCCAACTGGTTCATCACCAACTTCAACGAAGGGATGGCGCTAGCCCAGGATATGGATCGACTCCAGTCGCAGTTGAACGCGATCTCCGAGCGGATCGACTTTCTGACCCTGGAAGCGGAAGCCCCGGGCTTCCTGCGCTTGCAGTCGCACGCGCTGCCACCCGACTATCCGAGCGGCGGCGGGCCGAAGAAACTGGTCGCGCTGGTGCTGGTGGTGGCGGTCGGCCTGGGTCTGATCGTGCCGATCGGTCTCGATTTGATGGACCGGCGGATCAAGACCGCCGCGCAGGCGCACCGCCTGCTGGGCTTCGCGCCGGTCGCCGCCCTGCTCGACAAGCGGGAGGCGCACAACCGCCTGGTGTGGATCGATCAGATGCGGCGTTTGATTCTGACGCTCGGCCAGGAGGAGCGCGAGCACGATACCCGCCGCATCGCGCTCACTTCGGTCAAGGCCGGCAGCGGCGTGACCGATCTGATCCTCGATTTGGCACGGGAGTTTGCCCGCGACGGCCTGCGGGTGATCGCGGTCGAGGCCAACGCGCTCAAGCCCGACCGGCGCTACATGGGCGGGCCGCTGACGCCGGGTTTGATCGACCTGCTGAACGGCGAGGTGACGCTGGATCAGGTCATTTTGCCGGCGGAAGGCGATTTGCCGGATCGTATCCCGGTGGGGCTGGCGCTGCAGCGGCATCTGCCGTTTTACGATCGGTTTTCCCAGGCGCTGGACCCGCTGCTGGAGCGCTACGATATCATCCTGCTGGATACGCCGCCGGTGTTGCTGTCGGCCGATGCCGAATATCTGGCGCGTTATGCCGACGCCGTGCTGCTGCTGGTGCAGGCCCGCCACACCCTGCCGGGCGAACTCAAGCGCGCCGCCCGCCTGCTGGAGAAGGCCGACCCGCGAGTGTTCGGGGCAATCGTCACCCACTTGCGGGTCTACAAGGGTGGTGGTTACTACGCGGACATGGTGCAGAAATATCAAGAGAGCGAAGCCGCCGCCAGCCAGTTGATCCAGGCCCACATGAATATCGGCGCACCCACCGTGGATGCGGTGGAAACCGGCCCGCCCGCGTCGAAATGGGGAAAATTCTGGCACCCGTTCAAATTCAGGAAGAAGCGGATCAAGCCGTCGTCGGTCGCCTGAATTCCCATCACAACGGCAGGAACACCCCATGACCACGCCTCTGGTATACGCCCTGCACAGCGGCAACCTCTACGGCACCGAGCGGATGGCGCTGGCCACTCTCGAAGGCTTGCGTGAGCGTTTCGCCCCGGTGCTGCTGGCGCCGCCGGGGCCGGCGCTGGCGGAAGCCGCGCGACTGGGGATTCCCGGCGAGTCATTCGCCAGCCCGCGCGAGTTTGCCCGACGTTTACAGCCGTGGCTGGCCCGGCATCGGCGAGTGGCGTTCGTGGCCACCGGCGTGGTGCATTCGCTGGCATTTCTGACTCTGAACACCTGGTATCGACGCAAGTCGGTGCATGTACATTTGGTGCATGGCGGTACCGACGAGCGCCTCAGCTACGGCCGCAAGCGGCTGCTGAACCCGACCGGCGCGGTGTTGGTGGCGGTGTCCGATTTCGTCCGCGAGCGGCTGATCGCCAACGGCGTCGCGCCCGACAAGATCCGGGTGATCGAGAATTTCCTCACCGACGAGCGGGTACGAAATGCGCCGCGCCGGCCGCCGTTCGCCGGCGATGGAGTGCGCAAGGTCGTCATCGTATCGCGTATCGATCCGATCAAGCGGGTGGATCTGCTGCTGGATGCGCTGGACCGTCATCCGGAACTGGGGGCGCTGTCGTTTCGCGTCCTCGGTTCCGGCTGGGACCTGGAAACGCTGCGCGCCCGCGCGGCGGCGCGGAATCCCAACGTGACCTTTGTCGGCTTCACCGCGGCGGTGGCCGAAGAGCTGGCCACCGCCGACCTGCTGCTGCATGTGTGCCCGAGCGAACCGTTCGGGCTGGCGATTCTGGAGGCGATGGCCGCCGGAATTCCGGTGCTGGCGCCGGACAGCGGCGGCGCAGCGCTGCTGGTCGAGGAGGGCGTGTCCGGCGGTCGGTTCCGCGCCGACGAGATCGAGTCGCTGGCGGCCCGGTTGCGGGAGTTGCACGCCGCGCCGGCCGAGCGGTTGAATCGCTGGGTGGCCGGCGGGGATCGGGCGCTGGCGACCCGCTTTTCCCAGACCGAGCGGCTGGCCGATTACGAACGCCTGTTGGCGGAGGTGGACGATGATTGAATCCCCCCTCACCCCCGACCCCTCTCCCGCCAGGGGTGAGGGGAGGATATTCCCGGTGCTGTCGGTGGTGGTGATCGGCCGCAACGAGGGCGAGCGGCTGACGCGCTGCCTGGAATCGGTGCGCGCCATGGCCGATCCCGGCGGGCCAGTGGAACTGATTTACGTGGATTCCGCCTCCACCGACGGCAGCCCGGAGCGGGCGGCGGCGCTGGGCGCGGCCGTCATCACCGTGCATCCGGAGCGACCATCGGCGGCGCTGGGTCGCAATGCCGGCTGGCGGGCGTCGCGGGCGTCGCTGGTGCTGTTTCTCGACGGCGATACGATCCTGCATCCGCGCTTCGTGATCGACTCGCTACCGGAGTTCCAGGACTCGACGGTGGTGGTGGTTTGGGGCCATCGCCGCGAGATCCACCCGGAGGCGTCGCTGTACAACCGGGTATTGGACCTGGACTGGGTCTATCCGCCGGGACCGAGCGAGTTCTGCGGCGGCGATGCGCTCATGCGGCGCGAGGCCCTGGAGGCGGTGGACGGCTTCGACGCTACTTTGATCGCCGGCGAGGAGCCGGACCTGTGTCGGCGATTGCGCGCGCGCGGCGGCCTGATCCTGCATGTGGATCGGCCGATGACCGGCCACGACCTGGCGATGACCCGCTGGCGGCAGTATTGGCGGCGCGCGGTGCGGGCCGGTCATGCCTACGCCGAGGTGGCGGCGCGCTTTCGCGCGACCGATACGCCGCTGTGGGAGCGCGAAGTCAAACGCAACCGGGTGCATGCCGGCGTGTTGCTGCTGTTGTTGTTAGTCGCCGTGGCTGGTTCGCTGCGCGGCTGGTGGGTGATTCCGCTGCTGGTGATCGGGCTGTGGCTGGCGCTGGCGCTGCGCACCGCGCTCAAAGTGGGATGGAAAAGCTGCGATCCGTTGACCCGGCTGCTGTACGGCCTTCATTCCCACATACAGCAGATTCCCATCCTGATCGGCCAACTGGGCTATTACCGGGACCGCTGGCGCGGTCGGCGGCGCGGCCTGATCGAGTACAAGTAGGCGGAGGCGGGCGATGAGCGGAACGGTGAAACGGCTGTTGGCCGGCGCGCTGACGCCGCTGGCGCGATGGGTGGCGACGGTGGGCGAATCCGCGCGGCGGCTTTGGGCGCATGCCCGGTTGCGGGCTAGCGTCACCGGTTCGGTGGACCCCTCGGTGGTGATCATGGGCGTGGCCGAGGTGCGCGGCGCCGGCCGGATCGAGTTGGGCAAGAACCTGTTTCTCTATCCAGGGCTGTATCTGGAAACCCAGGAACCGGGGCGGATCGTCGTCGGCGACGAGGTGGTCATGTCGCGCGGCGTGCATGTGGTGGCCTTCCAGGAGGTGAGCATCGGCGCCGGCACGCTGATCGGCGAATACGCCAGTCTGCGCGACGCCAATCACCGCTTCGGCGGCGGGCAGGCCATCCGTCGATCCGGGCACGAGGCCGCGCCGATTCGCATCGGTTGCAACGTCTGGATCGGCCGTGGCGCGACCGTGCTGCCCGGCGTGAGCATCGGCGACGGCGCGGTGGTCGGCGCCAATGCCGTGGTTACTCGCGACGTGGCGGCGGGCGCGGTGGTGGGAGGCGTGCCGGCCCGGCTTCTGAAGCCCGCGCCCTGAATCCTGGCCATGGCGATCCTTGCCCTGATTCCAGGATTGCTGGCCGCTTATTTTGCGTTCTATCGTTCGCCGCAATTTGCCTTTATCCATGTCTATCTGCCGGCGCTGCTGCTGGTTCCGGATTACTACCGTTGGGTTGCGCCCGGTCTGCCCGATCCGACCGCCAATCAGGCGGCGGCGATGGCTATCTTCCTGATATTTCTGGCGCGCGGCTCGTCCGGTTACCGTTTTTCGCCCTTCGACCTGGTGATCTTTGGTCTTGCCGGGGTGATTTCCTATTCCGAATACCGCGCCTCGGGCTACAGCGACGCCCAGAACCTGATGTTTACCATGCTGTCCTCGGTGGTCATCCCCTACGTGCTGGCCAAGAGCCTGGTGGAGCCGCTGGGTGCGCGGGTGGAGTTCGCCAAGAAAATCGTGATGTGCCTGTTCGTCGTCGCCATCGTCTGCCTGTACGAAGCGCGGTTCGGCGTGAACCCCTGGCAGAAACTGCTGGGGCCGTTTTTCTCGGGGCAGGGCTTGGGCTGGATCATCACCTTTCGCTGGGGGCTGGCGCGCACCGCCGGCCCTTACGGCCACGCCATCCTGGCCGGCATCATGATGGTAGCGGGCTACCGGATCCAGCGCTGGCTGGAATGGAGCGGCGCCTGGACCCAACCGCGCCACCCCTGGTTCAAGTGGTTGCCCTGGCCCAGGCTGACGGAGGCTCAGGTCTATACTCTGGGGATGCTGGGCGGCGCGCTCATTACCCTGGTCAAGGGGCCGTGGTTGGCCGGGATCGTGGCGGGGGTGGTGGTGTTCATCGGCCGCATGCGCAACCGCTGGATCGGCGTCGGCATCCTGCTGGTGTTTATCTTTGGCATTTGTCTGCCGGGATTTCTCTGGTTCCTGCAATGGGCCGGCGTCGGGCGGGAGGGCGCGCTCACCGAGAATCAGGAAACCGCCGCCTATCGCCTGGAGTTGGTCACAAACTACATGGACATCGCCAAGGAAGAAGCGGTCTGGGGTTGGGGCTTGATCAAGTGGCCCAAGGTGCCGGGCCAGCCTTCGATCGATAACTACTATTTGCTGTTGTTTCTGATGCACGGCGTCATAGCCTTCACCCTGTTCATGACCGTGCTGCTGGGGATGTCGATCCGCCTGATGGTGCATGCCATGCGCCGGCCCAACCCGCAACCGCTGGGCAGTTCGCTGGCGTTTACCCTGGTGGGGATATACATGGTCTACATCGTGTCGGTAGCCACGGTGTACATGGGTAATCAGACCGTGGCGCTGCTGTTTCTGATCACCGGCTGGGCCGAGGGCTACTTGCACGCGGGGCGGGAGCAGACGATGGGTACGACCCCGGCGGCGCGCGCGCCGACGTCGCCGTACCGCTTTCGGCGGATTTTGAGTTGAGGCCCAACACGGCCAACAGCGCCGGCCGCACCCGTTCCCGCCACAATCGGTAGCCGGCGGCGTTGAGATGCAGATTGTCCCGGAACAGCTCGGGTCGGGGCTGACCACCCGCGCCGAGCAGGGGACTGGCTACGTCGATGAAGCGCAGTCCTGGCGTCGCGTCGCAGTAGGCGCGCAGCAGCCGGTTGGCCTCGGTCTGCTGCGGTAGCCGGCGTGCGTAGTAGGGAGAGGGCTTGATCGCCAGCAGCAGGATCGGTAGATCCGGATCGGCCTGGTGCAAGCGTTCGACCAGTTGCTGGAACTGCTCCAGCACCGTGTCTGGTCGGGACCAGCGACTACCGAGGTCGTTTTCCCCGCCGTAAACCACCACCGCTCGCGGTTGGTAGGGCAGGATAATGCGGTTGGCGTAACGCAGTACGTCGCGAAGCTGCGCGCCGCCGAATCCCCGATTCAGCACCGGCGCCGGCGCCATGTCGGCGGCGAGGGTGTGCCAGAACCGGATGCTGGAACTGCCGACGAACACCACTTGGCCGGGTTGCGGCGGCTGGCGGCGGTCCTGGGTTTCGAACGCACCGATCGCGGGCTCCCAGTCCGGCTCCGGTTGCCACGGAGCGAAGACGGCCACGAGACCCGCCAGGCTGATCAGCAGTAACAGCAACGTACCCCACGAGCAATGTTCCTTCGGTATGAGCCTTGAGGCCAGGTTGCTCATAAATTTTATGGGTGGAAACCCATGATTATCACCACTTCCGCTTTCGGGTTCTCGCTACAATCCCGGCCATATTAGGTTTGTCCGTTGCAAATTTGAGGAAGCATTGGCTTATGTTCAGACCCCTGTTGGCGCCCCGCTTCACCGCGATCGACGAGACCCGCGCCCTCGCCATCATCTCGATGATGATCATGCACTTCGGGCCCGGCGTGTTTCAACGGCTGCCGGCGCTTGAACCGCTGGCCGAGCCGGTGCTGTTCCTGGGTCGGTTCGCCACCACCACCTTCATTCTGGTGTTCGGCGTTACGGTCGGTTTTGTGTACTACGATCGCTTCCAGGGTCCGGGCCGCGTTCGGGTGTTGGAAGCGGTGCGGGCCCGCTCCCGCCTTCTGGTGTTGTGCGCGCTGGCGATTTGCGTGCCGGACTACATCAATTTATGGCTGGCCGACGACTTCAATTCCAGCCATTGGCTGTTCAAGACCTACAGCATCCTCAACTACTACGCGCTGGCGCTGTTGTCGGTACCGCTCTGGCTGCGCGTGCTGGGGCGGACGCCGTTGCGCAACGCCTTGTTGCTAGGCGCCGGGCACTGGGCGCTGGCCCTGCTCTGGCTGCCGTTCTGGCCGCTGGACCCGGCCTTGGGAGTTCAGGAGTACTTGCGATTGAATCTGCTGTCCGGGCCATATGGCTACCTGCAACTGTCCGGTAGCGCCATCATGGCGATTCCGGTGGGCATCCAGTTGCGCAAAGCGGTCCGTCTGGGTCAGGAATGGGCGTTTTTGCGACGGTTGGCGCCAGTCGCGCTCGCCCTGAGCGTGGCCGGTTCGGCCCTCGGTCTGGCGAGCGGCGAACTGAGCCTGCACGCCATCGTGTCCGGCGTGGTCAAGGCGCCGCCGCGGATCTGGTATTGGCTGTTTTTCGCAGGCCCGGCATTTTTCTTGCTTACCGGTTTCATCATGCTGGGGCTCAAACTGGGCGCGCGGGAGAAAAGGCTGACCTATCCGCTGGCGCTGTTCGGCCAGGCGTCGCTGCCCATCTACACCGCGCACACTTTCGTGTTGCCGGCGCTGAACTGGCTTGACCGTCTGGTGGTGGTCGAGGGAGTGGCGCGGATCGTGCTGCCCTTCGCGGTGTTCGCGGTGTATTGCGCCATCGTCATGGATTATTACCATCGCAAGATGCCGCGCCCGCGCCCTGCATGAGCGCTGCCGATTCGGCTAGAATCGTTCTTAATACTTGGGGAAATCCTGTTAATCTGCACGGAAAAACCAGGAGGGTCTATGCCAGTCCGACATGTCCTTGTTGTAGATGACTCCAAGTCGGCGAGGCTGATGCTTCGCAAGATGTTGCAGGGCTTCGGCATGACCGTGGATGCCGTGGAATCGGCCGAGGAAGCGCTGAGCTATCTGCACGGCCAGCAGCCGGACGCGATCTTCATGGACCATACCATGCCCGGCATGGACGGCCTGACGGTGGTGCGGCAGATCAAAAGCAACCCCGCCACCGCCTCGATTCCGGTGGCAATGTATACTTCCAAGGACGAGCCCTCCTATCAGGATGAAGCGCGGGCGGCCGGCGCCGTCGGCGTGTTGAGCAAGCCGGCGATGCCCGAAACCCTCGGCGCGATTCTCGAACGGTTGAACGCGCTGTTCGACGCCGCCAACGCCCCTTCGCCCAGCTCGCCGGAGCCCGTTGCAACGCGGCCGGCCGCCGAAGGCGTGACGGCCGGCTGGGTCGGCGCGATCGCCCTCGAAAAGGCCGAACAGGTTTTCTACGAGGCGATCGAGACGCAGGTGCTGCCGCTGATCAACGATGTGGTCGCCAGACTGCGGCAGGACGTGGAAAACCGCCAGCAGGAAACGTGCGGCCAGATCGCAACCCGCGTTTGCGCCGAGCAACTGGCGGCCTGGCGGCCACCGGAACCCGAAGCTCAAGCGAGCGAAGCCGCGTTGCGGGCGCAGATGCTGCCATTGATGGAGAAGCGGCTGGAGACCTACCGGCGCGAAGCGCGGGCCGATCTTGAAGAGCTGGCGCGAGAGGTGGCGGGCCAGGTGTGCCAGCACCAACTGCACGAATTGTCGGACCGGCTGGTGCGGCAGTTGAGCCAGCGGTTTTCCGAAGCCACGCAAAAAGCCAGCGTGGATGCCCGTGAAGTCGCGGTCAAGGCGGCGCGGGATGTGGCGTCGCAGGCGACCATCGCTACGAAGACGGCGGCGGCCAAATCGGCCGTTAGCCAGGCCGACGCGGCGGCGGTGGCCGAACAGGCGGCGCGCCAGTTGTGGGCGGATGCCCAGCGCGACCTGCGGCGGCGTGCTTATCTGGCGGCGGGGTGGGCGGCGGCGGCCGGCATCGGAGCGGCGGTGCTGGTGTATGTGCTGCGCTGAAAGGACGGGTGTCTTACGCCGGAACCCGCTGGAGCCGCAGCCAGGCACACAATAATCAACGAGCGAAGTGCAGCTATGACCGACATTACGATGTATCTGGTCATTGGAGGGGTTATCGGCCTGGTGGCCGGTGGCGCGGTGATCCTGTTGCCCTATCGGTCCTTGCGGCAGGATCTGACGCAGGCCCAGACCGAACTCGCCGACAACCAGACGAAATACAACGCGCTGCAAGACACCTTGCAAGAGGAGCGGACGGCGGTCTATCAGGCCCGCCAGGCGCGGCAGCAGCAGCAGCAACGGCTCGAAAGCGACCTGGAGCAGGAGCGCGAGCGTTATGCCGCGCTGGAGCGGCAAAGCGCCGATGGACAGGCCCGCCACGATCAGCAGCAGCAGGATCATCTGCGCGAGGTCACCAAGTTGCGCGGCACCATCGAACGCCTCGAACGGGAGCAGGCGGCGTTGCAGGACCGTTTCGCGCGGGACAGCGAACAATGGGATCGGGAGCGGCAGAGCTTACAGATGTACAACAGCCAGTTCGAGGAACAGTTGCGGGTGCTGCGGCAGGATAAGGCGGTGCTGGACGAACGGTTGGAGCAACAGCAGGAATCGTGGGAGCGCGAGCGGCTGGCCTTGCAGATCCAGATGAATACCTTGGAAGACAACCTGTCGCTGCAGAAAGCGCGCGTCGGTCACACCAGCCACGGCCTGTCGCCGGATAGCCAGCGCTTGGTGGAGCAGATCAGGGCGGAAGCGGCGGAGGCATTGAACCGGCAGCGGCTGGCTTGGGAAGAAGAGCGTCAGGCGATGCAGGAACAATTGGAGCGACTGCAGGCCGAACGTCGGGCCTTGCGGGAACAGGCGATGGCGGCGGGCGTCGAGATCAAGTCGTCCCGTCTGGCCGATCTTGCGGATCAGCAGATGCGTGAATTACGCCAGCAGTTGGAACAGTCCCAGCAGGAACACCAGAAATTGGAAGAAAAGCTGGCGGCGCGCGACCGTCAGGCGGAGCAGGAACGAAGCGCGCTGGAAGCTGAAATCGAACAATTGATGGAGCGTCTGCTACGCCTGCACCGCGAGCGGAGCGCTTAGGTGGCCGGCGGCGAGCCGATGTCGCCGCCAAAGAAATGCCGGATGCGAACCCGGTCCAGCTCGCCTTGCAGCGTCGGGTCGAACGCGCCGCCGCGACGGGCCAGGATGTCAGCCCACGGTAGCCGCGCGGTGTCTTGCTGGAGCCGGGCCACCAGCCGGTCGAGGGTTCCCACCACCCGGGCCGGCGCGCCGGCGACAACGCTGCCCGGCGGCACGTCGCGGTTGACCACCGAACCGGCGGCGACGATGGCGTTGGGGCCAATGGTGACGCCCGGCAGGACAATCGCACCATGGCCGACGAACACGTTGTCGCGGATGTCGATTTTTCCCACCCGATCCAGCTTGAGCCCGTAGGCGCGGTTGAGCATGTTCACCGACCCATCGTGGCCGAATAGGGTGCAGCCGGTCAGGCGGACGTTATTGCCCAGTCGGGTGTAGGCCGGGTCGGCAAGGGTGACGTTGGTCTGAATCGAACAGTGTTCGCCGATGGCGTATAACACGCCCCGACGTTTGAGCCAGGCCGCCCATTCGTCGCCGCTGGGATTGCAGAATCGCTTGTACCAGCCCACCGCCTGACCGCGTTCGAACGCCAGATAGCGCAGGCCACGCCGCAATAACGCCTTCATGAAGCCTTTCTCCCGAGGGCCTTGCCGATAAACCCGCCCAGGGTATGCACCAACTGGCGGCGCAGGTATTCCCGTTCGCCCCAGTCGCACATCGCCCGGTACAGGAAGGTCGCCGTCATCACGGCGTACAGCAGGCCGCAGACCGCCAGCCGGCCTAGCAAGGGCCAGCGGTCGGAACCGGCGGCGGCGAACCAGGGCGCAGTCAGCCACGCCAGCGCCAAACCGAAGCCGTAGGGAATCAGGCCGGGGACGATCACCCGCCAGACATAGGTTCCCGGCGCGATCTGGAGAAAGCGGTTGGAATAGGCCATGTAGGCCCAGCCGCTTAGGATCATGGCGATGGCGACCCCGTAGGTGATGGCGGGGATGGTGGTCCCCAGCGCCAGGAACGCGCCGCCCACCAGCAACGCGACCAGCACCGATTGGGTCAGCGGATAGAACAGGGTGCGGGTGGGGTGATTCACGCCGTAATGCAGCGCGGTGCAGGGGCCGGTGGTGACGTGGGTCTGAAACGGCAGGGTGAACCAGGCCATGATGAAGGCGGTTGCCTGAAACGCCTCGCTGGGGCCGAGCCAGGCCGTCATGAGCGGCGTGGCGAAGCCGACCAGAAAGCCCATGATCAGCCCGGTCAGCAGGCTGATGTAGCGCGCGCCCTTCAGGTACAGTTTGCCCAGTTCTTCCATTTGTCCGAGGCTGTACAGGTGAGTTACCGCCGGCAGGAACACCATGTTCAAGGCCGAGGTGATCTGGCTGGACATCACTGGCAATTTCTGGCCCAGGTCGAACAGGCCGGTGGCGCGCACCCCGATGAACGCGCCGGCGATCACCTTCTCGACCGAATAAAGGATCATGCTCAGCATACCGGAAATCTGCACCACGCCGCCGAAGCGGTAAAACAGCGTCAGCAGCGTGCGGTCGAAATGGCGCGGGCCGAGGCTTAGGCCGGGCAGGACCTGGAAGCAGGCGCGGGCGCTGAGCCAGGTGGCCAGCAGGTAGCGGATGACGAAGGCCCACAGCAGCGCGTACACCCCCAGCCCGGCCAGCAGCAGGCCGACGATCAGCACGGTTTCCAGTAGAAAGCTTGCCACCCAGATGCCGGTCTGCCGCACCATCCGTTGCAGTCCGTTCAGTACATGGTTGAAGGCGCCGAAGGTCAGGTCGAGCATCATCGCGGCGGCGGTGGCGAAGATGAGCACGGCGGCGGTTTCGCGCAAGTGCGGAGCGACCTTGAACACATCCAGCAGCGCCGGCATTCCCAGCCCTAGCAGCGCCAGCAGCATCGCGCAGATTGGAATCGTCACGGCCAGGCCGGTGGTCAGCAGGCGGTTGATCGCTTCGGTGTCGTGGCGGGCGTGGTATTCGGCGGTGTAGCGGATGTAGACGTTGGCGATGCCGAAAGTGCTCATGCCCAGATAGCTGATGATGATGAAACAGGTCGCCCAGATGCCGTATTCCTCCAGGCTGACGTAGCTCAGGATCACCGGCGGCAGCCCAACCCGGCTGAGCATGTAGAGCAGCTTGGCGGCCAGTTGCACCACGGCGTTCTGGGACAAGCGGTTCTTGAACTGCTGCTTGGCGTCGCTGGCGATCATCGGCCCTCTGGGTGCGGTGAAATCGTATTCACGCTATGATTGGGAAAATTTCCTTAATTGTAACGTGGAAGCACCGAAAAGCGAGGAGGGAGAACCCCATGCGCGTGCTCGTGGTCGGCGGAGCCGGTTACATCGGTTCCCATATGGTCAAGCTGCTGTGTCAGCGCGGGTTCGAGGTGACGGTGTTGGACAACCTATCCGCCGGCCACCGCGACGCGGTCAAGGGCGGGCGCTTCGTGCTGGGGGATCTGGGCGAGCGGGACATGCTGGATGAGCTGCTGAGAACCTCGCGCTTCGACGGCGTGCTGCATTTCGCTTCGCATATTCAAGTCGGCGAATCGGTGCGCGAGCCGGCCAAGTACTACCTCAACAACGTGTTCAAGACCCAATATCTGCTGGATGCGATGGTCGCGCACCGGGTCAGGCATTTCATCTTTTCGTCCACGGCGGCGATTTTCGGCGAACCGCTGCGGACGCCCATCGACGAGGATCATCCCAAGAACCCCATCAACCCCTACGGGCGGGGCAAGTGGATGGTCGAGCAGATGTTGCAAGATTACGACATAGCCTACGGCTTGAAGGCGGTCTGCCTGCGCTACTTCAATGCCGCTGGCGCCGACCCCGCCGGCGAGTTGGGCGAGCGCCACGAGCCGGAGACCCATCTGATTCCATTGGTGCTGCAAGCCGCCGCCGGCCGCCGGCCGCACATCACCGTGTTCGGCGCCGACTACGACACGCCGGACGGCACCTGCATCCGCGACTACATCCATGTGAGCGATCTGTGCGAGGCGCATCTGCTGGCGTTGCAACGCTTGTGGGACGGAGCCGGTAGCGCCGCGTTCAACCTCGGCAACGGCAACGGCTTCTCGGTGCGGGAAGTGATCGAAACCGCCCGCGCCGTCGCCGGTCGCGAGATTCCGGTGGTGCACGGCGAGCGCCGGCCGGGCGATCCGGCGCGACTGGTGGCCGATTCCAGCCGGGCGCGGGCCGAACTGGGCTGGGAACCGCGCCATGCGGATTTGGCGACCATCGTCGCCCACGCCTGGCACTGGGAAAGCGGTCGTGAAGGATGAGCCGCGCTTTCTTTTAAGCTGCCAGCCGCTCCATCGCCGCCCGCAATTCGCCCTCCAGCGGCGCGGCCTTGTCGGTGTGGGTGTCGACGATGACGAAGGTGACATCGGCGTCGGCGACCACGGTGTCGGCGCCCTGGAGGGTGACCAGTTGGCGCATCACGCAACTGCGGGCGCCAATGGTTTTCACCGAGGTGGCGATTTGCAGGATTTCGCCCATGAAGGCGGCGCGACGGTAGTTGATGTTGATGTTGACCACGGCGAAGGCGTAACCGCGCTTCTCCAGAAGTTCCAGATTACCCCGGCTTTCCAGCAGGCTCCAGCGGGCTTCCTCCAGAAATTCCAGGTAACGGGCGTTGTTGACGTGGCGGAACAGGTCGAGGTGATAACCCCGCACCTTGATCTCGATGCTGTGGCTCATGCGTGCGCTCCAGTGGGGACAGCGAAGGGACAGGCGATCTGCCGGCCGGTGCGCGGAACCCGCGCGGGCCATGCCGGCTCGGCGGGAAGTGTAGGGAAGCGGCGCGCTTCCCGCATGAACGTTTCGGTGATGGGCGCCCGATCATGAGCGAAAAAACGCCCCGACTGCTGTTGTCGGCGTATCAGTGCGGGCCGGGGATGGGTTCGGTGTCGCAGATCGGCTGGCACTGGTATTCCCGGTTGGTCCGGCGGCTGCCGGTAACGCTGGTCACCCATGTCCGCAACCGTCCGGCGCTGGACGCGGTCGGCGCGCCGCTGCCAGATTCGGAGGTGATCTACATCGATACCGAGTGGTTCGCCGGGCCGCTGTACCGGCTGGCGGCGCGGTTGTTCCGCCAAAGCCAGCACGCGGTTTTTTTGGTGTCCTCGGCCGATTTTTACATGTACGACGCAGCGGCGCTCAAGGAATTGCGGCGGCGGCGGGCGGCGGGCGCGGCCTGGGACATCGTTCACGCGGTGACGCCGGTCTCGCCGATGGCCGCGACGCGCCTGCACAAGCTGGGGCGACCGGTGGTGCTGGGACCGTGGAACGGCGGCCTGGGCAACCCGGCGCACTTCCCGGATATCATGCGCGCCGATGCGGCCTGGTTGTATCCGCTGCGCAAGCTGGGTGGCTGGGTGGACGCGCTGGCCGGGTCCAGCCGGAACGCGGCGGCGATTCTGACCGCCACCCAAGCTACGCTCGAAAGTATTGCGCCCCGACATCGCCCCCGCTGCGTGCCGATGCTGGAAAACGGCGTCGATCTGAACGTTTTTTCACCCGGACCCTGGCCAGACCCACCGGGGCCAAACCGGCCGCTGCGCTTGGCGTTCGTCGGGCGGCTGGTGCCGTTCAAGGGTATCGCCATGCTGTTGGAAGCCATGCAACGGGTGGCGGGCGAGATGGCGGTGGAGGCCGTGCTGGTCGGCGGCGGGCCGCTGGAAGCGGATTTGCGCGCGGAAGCGGCGGCGCGTGGTCTTGCCGACCGGGTGCGGTTCATCACCGAGAATCTGCCTGCTACGGCGGTGGCCGCCGAAATGCGTGCCGCGCACCTGTTTTGCCTGCCGTCGGTGCGCGAGTCGGGCGGCGCGGTTTTGTTGGAGGCGATGGCCTGCGCCCGGCCAGTGACGGCGGTGGCCTTCGGTGGGCCGGCGGAAATCGTCGACGATGCGGTCGGCCGCGCCTTGCCGGCCAGCGGGAGGGAAGCGGTGGTCAGCGGACTGGTGGAGGCGTTCCGCGACGTGGTGGCCCAGCCCGAGGCGTGGCGGGCGCGTGGCGAAGAGGGGTTGCGGCGGGCACGGGAGCGCTACGGCTGGGAGGCCAAGATCGATGCGGCGGTGGCGTTGTATCGGCGGTTGCTGGCCGGTGATTAGTGATCGCCGACCACCGGTCGTTCTGGCCGCCGACGAGATTCATTTATGGCGGGTGGAGTTGGATCGGCCGGAGGGGCGGTTGGCGGATTTGGCGGCGACGCTGGCGACGGACGAACGGGAGCGCGCGGCGCGCTTCCGTTTTCCCGAGCACCGGGATTACTTTATCGCCGGGCGCGGCCTGTTGCGGGAACTGCTGGGCGCGTACCTGAATCGGCCAGCGGCGGCGCTGCGTTTCACCCACGGGCCGCGCGGAAAACCCCTGCTGGCGGGCGAGGACACCGGCGCCGTCCTGTGTTTCAACCTGGCGCACAGCGGTGGCCAGGCATTGTATGCGGTGGCCCGCCGCGCGGTGGGCGTCGATCTGGAATGCCTGGATCGAGTGGTGAGCGATGCGCTGGTGGCCGAGCGGATTTGTACGCCGCGCGAATGGGCGGCGTTCCAGGCGTTGCCGGCGGAACGATTCCGGGAGGCATTTTTTAGCTGCTGGACTCGTAAGGAAGCGGTCGCCAAGGCGCTGGGCGGTGGGTTGGCCAGCGGTTTGCAAAACCTGGAGGTGTGTTTCCCGGACGGTGAATCGCCGGACGGTCGGGTCAGTCTGTGGGATGCCTCGGGTCGGGCATGGAGCGTGCTGAACCTGCCGCTGGATGCCGGCTGGAGTGGGGCCGTGGCGGCGGAAGGCGTCGATTGGCGTTGGCAAGGTTGGCGCTGGACCTGATTCCTGGCGAAAGATTGAGGAGGGCCAATGAACGATACCCACAACAATAAAGAAAGAGCCGAATCGCAAGCGCCGATTCGCCTGGCCTATCTGGTCAGCCGCTATCCGGCGGTGTCCCACACCTTTATTCTGCGCGAGGTGTTGCGGTTGCGCGAACTCGGCTTCGAGATCACGGTGGCGTCGATCAACCCCCCCGATCAGCCGCCGGAGAAGCTGACCGCCGCCGAGCGGGCCGAAATGGAGCGGACCTATTACGTCAAGCGGCATGGCGTGTTGGGCGCGGCGACCGCCACGCTGGCCACGCTGGCGACCCGGCCCGGCGGTTTCTTCCGGGGTTTGAAGTTCGCCTTGCGGTTGGGCGGTACCGATCTCAAGAAACTGGCCTACAGCCTCTTCTACTTCGTCGAAGCGCTGATGATCGGCCGTTGTATGGCGCGCGGGACGCTCACACATCTGCATGTCCATTTCGCCACGCCGGCCGCCACCGTGGCGCTGATCGCCAGCCGCATCTTTCCCATCAGCTTCTCGATGACGGTCCACGGACCGGATGAGTTCTACGACGCGCCCGGCTATTTCCTGAGCCAGAAGATTGCTGGCGCGACCTTTATCTGCTGCATTGGCGCTTACGCCCGCAGCCAGTTAATGAAGCTGTCGCCGCCGGACCACTGGAACAAGTTCGAGATTTCACCGCTGGGCGTCGATCCCACGCTGTTCGCGCCCCGGCCGTTCCGGGCTGATCCCCGCCCGTTCGAGATCATCTGCGTGGGCCGGCTGACCCCGGCCAAGGGCCAGGCCATCCTGCTGGACGCCATGGCCCGCCTGCGCGTCGATGGTCGCGACCTGCGGTTGCGTTTCGTCGGTGATGGTCCCGACCGGGCGACGTTGGAGCGGATCGCCATCGAGCGTGGCCTGGGCGGCGTGGTGGTGTTCGAGGGCGCGGTCAACCAGGACCGCATCCGCGAGTTGTACGCCGCCGCCGATGTGTTCGCGCTGGCCAGTTTCGCCGAGGGCATTCCGGTGGTGCTGATGGAAGCGATGGCGATGACCATTCCCTGTGTGACCACCTTCATCACCGGCATCCCCGAATTGATTCGCGACGGGCAGGACGGGCTGCTGGTGGCGCCATCCGACGCCGAAGGATTGGCGGCGGCGATCGCTCGACTGATGGACGATGCCGAATTGCGCCAGCGGCTGGGCGCGGCAGGCCGGGCGCGGGTCGAGGATAAATACAACCTGCATCGCAATATCGACCGGTTGGCGGCGATCTTCCGCCGGCGGCTGAGCGGGGAGAGCGGTCGTGGCTGACGGCGGCGGATGGTTCTGGGTGTTGCTCGGCACGCTGCTGGCGCTATTGAGCACGCCGGGCACGTTCGAGCTGCTGCTGCTAACGGTGGGTGGAATTCTGCCGTCGCGCTGCCCGCGGTCACCCTTAACCTCTCTCCCACCAGCGGGACAGGAGAGCTTACGGCTTGCCATCGTCGTGCCCGCCCACAACGAAGCCGAAGGCATCGCCGCCTGCATTCGAAGCCTGCACGCCGGCGACGCGGGTGCTGGACGCTTCACCGTGGTGGTGGTCGCCGACAACTGCGAGGACGACACCGCCGCCCGCGCCGAAGCAGCCGGGGCGCGGGTGCTGGCCCGCCATGACCCCGACCGGCGCGGCAAGGGCTACGCGCTGGATTTCGCCTTCAAGCAACTGCTGGCCGAGCCGTTCGACGCCTTTATGGTGGTGGACGCCGATACCCGGGTGGAGCCGAACCTGTTCGTGGAAGCGCAACGCGTGTTCCACGCCGGGGCGGATGCGGTGCAAAGTCGCTACTGCGTGGACAATCCCGGCGATTCCATGCGCACCCGGCTGATGAACGTGGCGTTATGGGGATTTAACGTGCTGCGCCCGCGTGGCCGGGAATTCTGGGGTCTGTCGGTGGGACTGTTCGGCAACGGCTTCGGGCTGAGTCGCGCCACGCTGGAAGCGGTGCCCTATGACGCCGCCTCGGTGGCGGAAGATCTGGAATATCACATCCGTCTGGTGCAAAGCGGCCGGCGGGTGCGGTTTATGGACGACGTCACGGTCTGGTCGGCGATGCCCAGCGGCGAGCGCGCCTCGCGCCACCAGCGCGCCCGCTGGGAGGGCGGTCGCTTCCGCATGATCCGCGAGCAGACTCCGATCCTGCTGCGCGGGATTCTGGCGGGGCGCTGGCGGGAATGGGAACCGTTGCTGGAGCTGTGGCTGCTGCCGCTGGCTTTCCACGTTCTGCTGTTGATAGTGGCCCTGTTGCCGCCGTTCGCCCCCAGCCGGGTTTATGCCCTTTGCGGCCTGGCGCTGGTCGGCCTGCATGTGCTGGCGGCGATCCGGGTCGGCGGTGGCGGTTGGCGCGATCTGCAAGCGGTGGCCGCCGCGCCGTTCTACATTCTATGGAAACTCACTTTGTTCAAGGCCCTGCTGCGCGGCGCGCGCAAGGACGCCGCCTGGGTCCGCACCGACCGCGAGTCTTCTCCCCATGACCGCTGAATTGCCCGCCGTTTCCGTCATCATCGTGTCCTTTAACACCTGCGAGCTGCTGCGGGAATGTCTGAACACGCTGGCCGCCGAAGCCGATGAAGTGTGCTATGAAGTTATCGTGGTGGATAATGCCTCGCGCGATGGCTCGGCGGACATGTTGGCGGCCGAGTTTCCGCAAATCCGTCTGATTCGTAGCGAGGTCAACCTCGGCTTCGCCGCCGCCAACAATCGCGGTTTCGAGATCGTCCGGGGTCGTTACGTGGTGCTGCTGAACTCCGACGCCTTTCCGCGTCCGGGCGCGCTGCGAAACGCGGTGGCCCAGATGGACGCCGATCCGAAAGTCGGTTTGGGTGGGGCGCGACTGGTGGGACGGGACGACTCCTGGCAACCTTCGGCGCGGTTGTTCCCGTCGCCGCTCAACGACTTTCTGTCGCTGTCCGGATTGTCGGCGCGCTTCCCGCGCAGCCGCTTTTTCGGCCGGGTGGACCGCACTTGGGCCGATCCCGGCCAGCCGGCGGAAGTCGATTGGGTGCCGGGCGCGTTCTCGATCATCCGCCGCGACGTGCTGGAGCAGATCGGCTATTTCGACGAGGCGTTCTTCCTGTACTACGAGGAAGTGGACCTGTGCCGGCGGATCAAGGCAGCGGGTTACAAGGTTTACTATTGGCCGGACGTGGTGGTGGCGCATCTGGGCGGCGAATCGTCCAAGACCCTGGAACACCTGACGCTATCCGCCTCCGGCGCGCAACTGACCCTGTGGCGGTTGCGCAGCGAATATCTGTACTACCGCAAGCAGCGCGGCGCGGCGACCGCCTGGCTGGCGAAACAGGTGGAAAAGCAATGGCACGCGCTGCGAGCCTGGAAGAACGGCCGACGGGGAGACGCCGACGGTCGCGCCAAGGCTGGGGAATCGCGGGCGATCATGGTTCTGATCGAGCAGGCGTGGCGTGAAACCAACGGCGGTCGGAACTCGCCGCCCCGACCGTGGTAGGGAAGTGACCATGTTCGATAATCTGCGCGAAGACTGGCGAACCCACGAACGCGACCCCACTCGACAGGGGCTGTGGGTCATGGGGGTCTACCGCTTTGGCCGTTGGCGCTACGGCATTCGAAACCGCTGGCTGCGCCTGCCTTTTTCCATTCTCTACAAGATCCTCAAGCTGCTGTCGCAGATTCTCACCGGCATCGACCTGCCCTGCGAAGCGATCGTCGGACGGCGCTTCAGGATCGAGCATTTTGGCGACATCATCATCAGTGGCGACACCGTGTTCGGCGACGACGTGGTGATTCGCAACGGGGTAACCGTTGGCCTCAAGCGCACCCACGAGCGCGGCGCGCCCATCATCGGCAGCCGGGTGGACATCGGCGCCGGGGCCAAGATCCTCGGCGCGATCCACATCGGCGACGACGTGGTGATCGGCGCCAACGCAGTGGTGCTGCGGGACGTGCCGTCGAACGCTCTGGCCATCGGGGTGCCGGCGCAAATCCGGCCGCGTCCGGCGCGGTCGTCCGACGGAGACGGGACGCCATGAGCCGGGTTACGGGTTACGGGTTACGGGTTTTCGATCTGACGCTGGCGCTGGTGTTGCTGGTGTTGCTGGCCCCGCCGTGTTCGGCGCGTGCCCTCTGGGGCTGGGTGCGAACCGGCCGGTTGTTCGACCGGGAAACGCAAATCGGCCACGAGCACCGGCCGTTTGTCCGCCTGCGCTTTGCCGGTCCGCAGCTGGGGCGTGGGTTGGCGGTGCTGTTCAACATTCTACGCGGCGACATGGCTTTCGCCGGCCCGCGTCCGCTGAGCATGGGTAAAGCCTCGGCGGTACCGGCGGTTGCGGCCCTTCGGTTCAGCGTCCGGCCGGGCCTGTTCTCGCCATATCTGCTGCAACAGCGTACCGGCATCGCTCACGATCCCGAGAGTGTGCTGGATCGGCAATTCGTCGAGAACCTGAGCGTGCGCGCCAGCCTGGGCCTGATCCTGCGCTCCCTGCTCGCCGTGCTGCTGGGCGGCGGCGAGCGGCCGACGCCGCCCATGCTGGATTTTTTCGGCGTGCCCATCGTCAACACCACCATGGACGAGGCGCTGGACTGGATCGCGGCGCGGGCTGTGCGCTCCTCGCCCGGGGATGAGGGCGGTGAAAAATCGCTGCTGGCCTTCGTCAATCCCGACTGCCTCAACATCGCCTACACCCACGAGCGGTATCGCGCCGTGTTGCGGCGGGCGACGCGAGTGTTGCCGGACGGCATCGGCCTCAAGATCGGCTGCCGAATACGCGGTTTGGGATTGGCGGCCAACGTCAACGGCACCGACCTGTTCCCCCGGCTGTGCGAGCGCGCAGCCCGCGACGGCTTTTCCCTGTTCCTGCTGGGCGCGCACCCCGGCATCGCCGAGCGGGTCGCCGAAAACATGCGGGCGCGTTGCCCGGATTTGCTGATTGCCGGGACCCAGCACGGCTATTTTTCCCTGGACGAGGAAGGCGCCATCATCGACCGTATCAATCTCTCCGGGGCGCGGGTGCTGCTGGTCGCATTCGGCGTGCCCCGCCAGGAACTGTGGCTGGCCGATCATCACGACCGGTTGATGCCGCCGGTGCGGATGGGCGTGGGTGGCCTGTTCGATTTCTACTCCGGGCGGATTTCCCGCGCGCCGTTGTGGTTGCGCGAGATCGGCCTGGAATGGGTCTGGCGGCTCGCGCAGGAGCCGGGCCGGATGTGGCGCCGCTATATTCTCGGCAATCCACTGTTCTTATATCGGGTCTGGCGCCAGGCCCGCCAGGAGGCAAGGCGATGAGCGAACAAATGGACCGGATGGCCGAACCCAATGCCGAGCTGCGGGAAGCGCTGCTGCGCCGTTACGGTCGGGTCCGGCCGGATGGCTTTGGGCAGCAGTTGCGGTTTCACGGCAAGCGGCTGGCCTGGAAAGCGGTGGTCGGTGGCGCTTACGTGTTCAAGCGCCTGCTCGATGTCTTCGCCGCCGCAGTGTTGCTGCTACTACTGGCGCTGCCGCTGTTGACCCTCGCGCTGTTGATCCGGCTGGAATCGCCGGGGCCGGTGCTGTTCAGGCAGATCCGGGTCGGGCGCTGGGGCAAGTTGTTTACCCTGTGGAAATTCCGTTCAATGTACATTGACGCCGAGGCGCGCAAGGCGGCGCTGCTGGCGGCCAATGAGTCGGGCGGCGGGGTGATTTTCAAAATGAAGCAGGACCCGCGTATCACCCAGGTCGGCCGCTTCATCCGCAAAGCGTCCATTGACGAGTTGCCGCAATTGTGGAACGTGCTGGTCGGCGACATGTCGTTGGTGGGGCCGCGTCCGGCGCTGCCCAGCGAGGTAAACCAGTATTCCCTGGCCGACCGGCGGCGGCTGGAAGTCACCCCTGGCATCACCTGCATCTGGCAGGTGTCGGGCCGGTCCGATATTCCCTTTCCCGAACAGGTAAAACTCGACGTGCAGTACATCGAATCGTCCTCCTTCTGGCAGGACATCCTGATCCTGTTCAAAACCGTGCCGGCCGTACTGTTGGGGCGGGGGGCCTACTGATCATGCAAGCGTTGATTTTCGCCGATCGACTGGGTCGGGAATTGGAGCCGCTGACCGACCGGACCTGCGCCGCGCTGCTGCCGGTGACGGGCAAACCGGTGCTGGAGCACACGCTGGAAGCGCTGGTCGTCGCCGGCTTGCGCGAGGCGGTCGTGGTGGTTTCGCCCTTCGCCGACGAACTACGGGCGGCGCTGGGCGACGGTAGCCGCTGGGGAATGCGGCTGGATTACGTCCTTACCCGCGGCGAGGAGGATCCGGAGGCCGTGGTGGAAAACGGCCGGTCCCGTTTGGCGGGCGAGCTGTTCGCTTTGCGGGGCGACGTGCTGCACGGCGCGGCGTTGGGCGAGTTTTTACGCCTTGCGGGCGAGGCGAGCGGCCCGGTGGTGTATGGCCGGGTGGCGGATGCGCCGGTGAGCCTGTGCCTGCACCGCGCCGGCGGCCGGGGTGGGCTGGAGCCGCTGCGCTGGTCCGCCACGCCGGTGGAGATGCCCCCCACTTGGCCGGTGGTGGAATTGCCTGGCGCCGCCCTGAACCGGCTGGAGTCGTTGCGGGCCTATCATCAGGCCAACCTCGACGCCGCCGCCGGCCGCTTTCCGGGCCTGATCGTGCCGGGCCGGCAAGTCGCGCTGGGGCTGATCATGGGGCTGTGCTCCAGGGTATCGCCGCGCAGCCTGCGGCAGGGTATCGCCTTCGTCGGCGGGAATTGCCGGGTTGAAGCCAGTGCCGAATTTTACGGCGAGGTGGTCATCGCCAACCGGGTGATCGTGGACCGCCACGTCATCCTGCGCGACAGCGTAGTATTGTCGGATACCTACATCGGCGAGCTGTTGGACGTCCAGAACGCCATCGTCCGGGGCAACCAACTGATTCGGGTCGATACCGGGGCGGTGCTGCCGGTGGTCGAGACCTTCCTGCTGGCCGACCTGCTCGAGGTGACGCTGGGCAGCGCCCTGGCCGAACCGTTCAATCGCCTGCTGGGGTTGTTGCTGCTGTTTCTGTCACTGCCGTTGTGGCCGCTGGCGCTGGCCGCCGCGCTGACCGAGACGTCCAACAACCCTCTGCGCGAGATCCGGCTGCGCGGTAATCGTCTGGAGTTCGACGAATTCGGCGCGCGCCAGCGACGAGTGTTCGTCGGCAGGGAATGGGCGACCTCGATCCCGCTGCTGCGCTACCTGCCGCGCCTGCTGGCGGTGGTGAGCGGCGATCTGCGGCTGGTGGGCGCGGAACCGCTGACCCCGGAACAGGCCGACAGCCGGCGGGAGGACTGGGAACGGGTCGGCGATCAGGCGCCGGCCGGGCTGATCGGTCCCACTCAACTGACCCTGCCGGCCAGCGCGCCCCGCGAGGAACGGCTGATGAGCGACGTCTTCTACGCCCGCCAGCGCAGCGCCGGCAAGGATCTGCGTTATCTGTTGCAGGGGGTGGGCGCGCTGTTTACGTCCCGCGCCTGGTGGCCGGGCTGATTTTTTCCACCTCACGACGGATGCGCGACCATGGAACCGAGTTTTTGGCACGAGCGCTGGGCGCGAAGCGAGATCGGTTTTCACCAGCAGGACATCAACGTTCATCTCCAGCAATTCTGGACCCGACTCGGCCTGCGTCCCGCACAGCGGGTGTTCGTCCCGCTGTGCGGCAAAAGCCGCGACCTGCTGTGGCTGGCCGGCGAAGGCCATCCGGTGACCGGAGTGGAAATCAGCCTTCTTGCGGTCGAGGCGTTTTTCGTCGAGAACGGGCTAAGCCCGCGACGCTGGCGGGAGGGCGCGTTCGAGATCTGGGAGGCGGATGAAATTCGTGTCCTGCTCGGCGATTTCTTCGACCTGGAGCCGCATCATCTGGCCGGTTGCGCCGGCGTTTACGACCGCGCCTCGCTGATCGCGCTGCCACCACCGATGCGCGAGCGCTACGCCCGCCATCTCGACGCCATCCTGCCGTCCGGCATACGGGTGCTGCTGGTGACCCTGGAGTACGATCAGAGCGTGCTGGCGGGGCCGCCGTTCGCGGTCGGCGAGGCGGAGGTGCGGGCGTTATATCAGGCGACCCATGACGTGGAACTGCTCGACACCCGCGACGCGCTGGCGGAGGAGTCGCGCTGGCGGGAGCGGGGTTTGACCTGGCTGTTGGAGCGGGTATACCGGCTGCGCCAGCGCTCGGAGGCCGCGCCGATATCCACGCGATGAGCGGCGTGGCGGCACTGTCGCCCGGCGCGGTGGTGGCGCGGATTTTCCTGCCTTTTGCCGCCGGTTATTTTCTGTCCTATCTGTACCGTACCATCAACGCGGTGCTGTCGCCTTATCTGGTCGCCGAATTGCGGCTGGACGCCACCGATCTCGGCCTGCTGACCAGCGTCTATTTCCTGACCTTCGCCGCGTTTCAATTGCCGCTGGGTATCCTGCTGGACCGGTTTGGACCACGCCGGGTGGAGGCGACGCTGCTGCTGTTCGCGGCGGCCGGCGCCGGGCTGTTCGCGGTCAGCGGCAGCACGGTGGAGTTGCTTTTGGGGCGAGGTCTGATCGGGCTGGGGGTGTCGGCCTGCCTGATGGCCAGTTTCAAGGCGTTCGTGCTGTGGTTTCCGGCCGCGCGGCTGCCGGCGGTCAACGGCTGGGTGCTGGCGGCCGGCGGCTTGGGGGCGCTGGTCGCCACCGCGCCAGTAGAAGCCGCGTTCAAGCTGACCGACTGGCGCGGTCTGTTCGTCGTGCTGGCGGGTTTGAGCTTCCTGGTCGCGGTTGCCTTGCTGCTGCTGGTGCCGGAGCGGGATGGCGACAAAACGGCGGCTGGCGGTTGGCGGACGCAGTGGCGAGAGATGGCCAGCCTGTTCCGCAGTCCGGTGTTCTGGCGGATCGCGCCGTGCACCGTGCTATCGCAGGCATCGTTCCTGACGATTCAGGGTTTGTGGGCCGGCCCGTGGCTGCGCGACGTGTCCGGCTTGGGCAAGGTTACGGCGGCCGGCCATCTGTTCTGGATCGCGGCGGCGATGGTGGCGGGCTTTCTGGGCATGGGGCAACTGGCCTACCGGCTGACCCGGCACGGCATCCCGCCGCTGGCGGTGTCGGCCGGCGGGATGGCGCTGTTCATGGGGGTACAACTGGCGATATTGCTCGATTGGGGGCCGCTGTTGCCGTTATGGGTGTCGTTCGGGTTCTTCGGCACCAGCGGGGTGCTGAGCTATGCGGTGCTGTCGCAGTCCTTTCCCTTGGCGTTGTCGGGGCGGGTCAATACGGCATTGAACTTGTTGGTATTCGTGGCGGCGTTCGCCGGGCAGTGGGGCATGGGCGCCATCATCAACCACTGGCCGCTGGCGGGTGGCGGCTACGCCGATGTCGGGTATCGCTGGGCGTTCGGGCTGGTGCTGGGAGGTCAGTTGATCACTTGGGTGTGGCTGCTGCTGGGGAACAGGCAGGTGAGGAAAACCCGCTAGCGAGTCCGGCAGCGTGCCAGCCAGCGATCCAGACCGTTGGCGAATGCCTGCTTGTCACGATCGTTGTAAGGGGGTGGACCGCCGGTCAAGGTGCCCGCCGAGCGCAGTTCTTCCTTGAGGTTGCGCAGGGCCAGCCGTTCCCGCACGTTGTCCGGGGTGTACAGCTCGCCGCGCGGGTTGAGCGCCGGCACGCCCCGTTCCACCAGGCGCGCCGCCAGCGGGATATCGGCGGTAATGACCAGGTCGCTGGCGGTGGCCTGTTGCACGATATGGTCATCAGCCTCGTCGAAGCCCTGGCTGACCTGCACCGCCGTGATCAGGGGCGAGGGCGGCGTTTGTAGCCGTTGATTGGCGACCAGGGTGACCGGTATGCCGACCCGTTGCGAGGCGCGGAACACAATCATTTTCACCGGAGCCGGGCAGGCGTCCGCGTCGATCCAGATTTTCAAGAATCTCCCCCACAAAATTCAAAGCTTCAACCGCTTGAATATCCCTTCGGGGATATGTCGGATCACCAGCATGATCCAGCGCCAGAAGCCGGGCAGATACACTTCATCCCGACCACGCTCGACGGCGGCGACGATGCCTTTCGCGATCTGGTCGGGTTGCGCCCAGAGCAGACCCTTTTTCTCGAACGCGGCGGTCATTGGCGTATCCACGAACCCCGGCTTGATGGTCAGCACCTGGACGCCTTTTTCGCTCAATCGGTTACGCAATCCTTGCAGGAACAGATTAAGCATGCCCTTGGCGGCGCCGTAGACGTAGTTGCTCTGCCGGCCCCGGTCACCCGCCACCGAGGAGATGACGATCAGGATTCCGCGCCCGCGCTGTTCGAAGGTGTTGGCCAGCAAGGTGGCCAAGCTAATCGCGCTCAGGGCATTAGTTTGGATCGCTGCCAGGGTTTTCTCGACCGACTGCTGGCAGGCGGCCTGATCGGGCAAGATCCCGTGAGCGATGAAGGCCACATCGATACCGCCGAGCACCTGTTCGGCCCGCTCCAGCAGGGCTGGATGCAGGTTCAGTTGATCGAGATCCATACTCTCGCGGGCGATCGGCTGGCCGGAGCGGATTTCCAGATCGCGGGCAATCGCGGCCAGTTTTTCGGCGTTGCGCCCGACCAGATAGAAGCGGGCGCCAGCGACGGCGAAACGGCGGGCGGTGGTTTCGGCGATGGCCGAAGTGGCGCCGATAATCAGGATGTTGCGCATGTCGTTTTCCGTGAAATTCAGTCGGCGATTACCCGCCGCCAGAAACTGGAAGAGAAGCGGGGATCGATGGAGCGGCTGAATACTTCCCATTGCGGGTAATATTGGCGGAAGCTATCGCCGCTCATTCGGGCGTCCTTGGCCGGATAGACCGCCCCGCCGGCTTGCCGGGTCACTTCGTCGAGCCGTTCCAGCAAGGCGAGCGTCTTTTGTCCCCGGTTGGGGAAATCCAACGCCAAGGTGATGCCAGGGCGTGGGAAGGATAGCAGCCCGCCTGAAGTTCGTTCGCCGAAGCGCTTGAGCACCGCCAGCATCGATCCCTGACCGCTGGCGGCGATGCGGGCCAAAATTTCCCGCAAGGCTTCACGGGCGTCGAGGGGGGGAATGACGCACTGGTATTGAAAGAAGCCTCGCCGCCCGTACAGCCGGTTCCACTCCAGCAGGTTGTCCAGCGGGTAGAAGAAGGGTTGATACGGTATCAACCCACGCGCCGGGCGCGGTAGATGATAGTAGAGCCAGTTGAACCCGCGCACGCTCAGGTTGTTGATCAGCGAGATCGGCGGAGCGAACGGCACGGTCAGCGCGCGGCGTTCCGCTGGCGGCGGTTTCATCAGACCGGGCGGCGCATGCATTCCCGCCATGTAAATCCCCCGGCCCAGCGCCCGACCCCGGGCGGCGCAATCGATCCAGGACACGATGTAGGGATAGCGCGCCTCGTAGTCGTCGTTGAGCGCCAGGAACTCGTCCAGACTGGCAAAGCGGCGATTTTCGGCCACGATCCAGGGATTAGCGATGCGTTGCAACTGGATTTCCACCCAGGTGATCAACCCCGTTAGTCCCAGCCCGCCGACCGTCGCCTGGAACCATTCGATGTTCTGTTTCGGGGTGCAGGTTAGGCGCTCGCTGTCGGAACGCAGCAGCTCGAAGGCGCGGACATGACTGCCGAAACTGCCGGCAACATGATGGTTCTTACCGTGCACATCATTGGCGACGGCGCCGCCCAGGGTGACGAACTGAGTGCCGGGGGTAACCGATAAAAACCAGCCTTGCGGGACGGTCAGCGCCAGAATTTCCGAAAGCAATACGCCGGCTTCCGCCCGCAATACACCATTGGCCGGGTTGAAAACGATGAAGCGATCCAGTCCCCGGGTTAGCAAGAGCGCACCGCCGTCGTTCAGGCAGACATCGCCGTAACTGCGACCATTGCCGAAAGGTATTAATTTTTTATGGATACCAAAATTTTTTAAACTAGCAGGGAAGAATAGAGCAATTTTTACCTGCTCATTTTGTTGAGGATAATTGGCCCATGGTTTCATGGCTAGTGGTTTTTCCTAACCATGAAGATACTAATTGTAGGCCCTATTAGAGAAGTATTGTCTGGATTAATGATATAAACTCGCTCGTAATTTTCAAAAAGATTCTTATAAGTTTTTATTTGTTCATGGTGATGTTCTGGAGAATTAAAAAAACCTTCATAATCTGTAGAGCTGGTTATGATGTAATCGAAGTCATCTATCTTGAATGAAGGGTTACATACTAATCCACAAAAGCCAAGTTGAGTCACAAAAAAATCTTTGGAGAACTGTTCAATAGGTGGGGTAAACGATTCTCTACCGATACGTGATTCTTTGGGGATATTATTCTTTATCCAATCTATACTGACCCAGCGAGTATCTGGCAAAGTGATTTGTTGAACATATTTTATGGTTCTCATGGATTGATTATGAATGATAATAAAAATTATTGCGGTTGTTAAAGTAATTGAAAGAATCGCCTGAGAGGATTTATTAATTTTTAGCCCCTTGGTGGTTTTATTAATGACTTGTTCTATCAGGAAAACACCGTAGCCACTGAGTAGCGCCATGAAAGGGATGGTTGCAACAATATTTCTTATGAAAAATGTCTTGTATTGCCCAACAAAAATAAAGAGTAATATTGGAGTTGACGCAATAATTAATGCCTTCCAAAAATCTTTTTTAAGTAAGAATGCAAATCCAATTAATGCAATGATCGAAGGCAGAACTCCATATTCATAATAGAATAGATGATATGCATAAAGGTGGAAGGATGTGCTGGTTTCTGACTGCGCACCAGGGTGGCCTGTCTTGTAGTGGATGGCCTCATATTTTAAATTATCGAGAAAAGTATTGTAGTCAATCAGTGCGTATGGTGTTGTAGCTATAAAAGCAGCCAAGGTTGTGCATAGGGCAATAACTATAGGGCCGTCTATAATATTTCCTGTTTTTTTCGTAACATAAAAGTGAGCTATAATAATAGGCATGAAGCTTACAAAAGCAGTATACTTGCTACTTATAGCGAACCCCACAAATATGCCTCCAAAAAAATAAAAAATCAGTTTTTTCCCATTATTAAAAATAAGAGTTGCCATCAAGGTAGCCAATAATGCCCAAAAAGCCACCGATGAATCAACTGAGGCTGTAAAGGAGTTTTCGGTATGTAGCAGACTAAATCCAATAAAGAGAGTTGCAAAAAAACCTGCTTTTGCATTAAAAAGAAATTTTCCATTATAGTAAGTTACTATAATGGTCAAGGTGGAAATCAAGACAACTAAAAATCTGGCCACAACATAGTAATTAATTATATTGATCTCGCTGGTTTTTATACCTAGAAAAAGATTGTTGAATATTCTGAACAAGCCAAAGAAAATTGCCTGCATATATATATTAAGGCTCGGATAATTAAAAAAGTGTGGGTTCAGATCACCGGTATCAAGCATCCTCAGGGCTTTTTCAACTAAGGTGGGTTCATCAGGATGGGTTGGTATTGGGAACCCAAACCATATGCCTTTCAATCTCAGGAAAAAAAAGAACAGTAAAAAAGACAACATTAAAATGGTCAGTGGAAAATCCTTGCTGCGGAGTATTGTGTGTTTCATATTTAGCAATTTGGTTTGGAAGATTAGAGAAATCCCGTGTATTAATCAGCCTGCTGGAGCATTGCATACAGAAAGATGAGTGCATCTCCACCGTGGTTAAATCGATGTTGCTAAAAGATGTGGCATTGCGCACAGAAAGATCAGTACGCAGGCCAGCAGCACGTAGCGGCTGTGGGTATCGGTCAGGGCGAAGATGATCGGATCGTCGTGCATCTCGCCGCGATGGGTGAGCAGCCAGACCCGGCTGATCCAGTAGAGCAGCGCCGGACAGAGCAGCCAGATTACCATCGGTTGGCCATACAACGCGCGGCTGGTTTCGCTGTTGACGTACAGCGCCAGCACCAGCACCGCCAGATAGCCGGCGGCTGTGCCCAGGCTTTGCAGGATGCCCAGATCGTCCACATGATAACCCCGGCCACTGGCGCTCAATTCGCCCTGCTCGCGCAGGGTTTGCAGTTCGGCGTAGCGCTTGACCAAGGCCAGGCTGAGGAATAGGAACATCGAGAAGGCCAGTAGCCAAAACGAGGGTATAAGGCTTACCGCCGCCGCGCCGGCGATGATCCGCAGGGTGTACAGCCCGGCCAGCACGATGGCATCGAGCATCAGGATTTGCTTGAGTCGCAGCGAGTAGGCCAGAGTGAAAACGTAGTAGGTGGCCAGCGCGACGGTGAACGCGGGTGGGTTGATTGGCAGGCTCAGGCCAAACGCGGCGATGAGCAGCAGTGGGATGGCGACCACGCCTTGCAGGATGGGCATCTTGCCGGCGGCGAAAGGTCGCTGACACTTGCGCGGATGGCGGCGATCGGAACCGAGGTCGAGCAGATCGTTGAGGAGGTAGACGCTAGAGGCGCATAGGCCGAAGCTGATAAAGGCCAGCAGCGCCAGTACTAGCGTGGCTGGCTGATTCCAGGCGTGGCCGGCAGCCAAGGGCACGAAGATTAGGATGTTTTTTAGCCATTGATGCAGGCGCAGCGCCTTGCTCCAATGTCGCCATGAGGACGGGTCTTGGGCGAAAGTTCGCTCCACTTCACAGACCGTGCGAGCCTGGGCGGCGACTGATGGTGGGGCGTTGACCACGAGCGCGCGGCGGGCGTGTTTCCACACTGCCACGTCCACGGCGGAGTTGCCGGCGTAGTCGAAGCCGTGTTCGCCATAATGTTCCACCAGGGTTGTAGCCTTGTGCGGGCCGGCCAGATTGCGGTCGCCATCGGTCGCCAGCACCTCATCGAACAGGCCCAGATGCGCCGCCACCTGCTCGGCGAATTTCCGATCTGAAGCGGTGACCAACACCAATCTCCGGCCCTGTTGCCGCTGTTCGCGGAGCAAGGCCAACAGGGCCGGGTTGTAGGGCAGGGTGTCGATGTCCAGGTCCACCCGCGCGGCGATTTCCGCCTTGAGCTTGGCCTTGCCGCCGGCCAGCCAGCGCGGCCAGCACAGCACCGACAGGGGTGCCTGCTTGAACTGGACCAAGGCTGCTTCCAGCAGCAGATCGGAATTCAGCAGGGTGCCGTCGAGGTCGATGCAAAGGGGGACAGAGGTTTTCATTCAGCAGAGTTCCCCACTTTATACGCCGTGGTCTTGATAAAGACTGCCATTAAGTTATAGTTCAGGCGGAATAGATGGAGATAACACTAATAGATTAGTGTAGTTGAATGTGCCATTTTGCACCTTCCCATTGTGGATATATTTGCAACGGTCTATTCGGGTTTTTTCGCCACATCTGTACCTCTTCCATCCATACAGGTCCATCTGGAACAACCCAAGGTTTAAGCGCCTCCCGATAGTTAGATGCCCAAAAACCTACCGATAGTGAAATTATAACCCAAGAAAAAATCTTATATAGTTTTTGAGTATCTTTATTAGTCCCAATGACAAATAGGCTAAGCAAGATTACGGCTGGAACATAGGCGTATCTCCAGCCTCCGTCCATCCCAAGTGATCCAAGCAATGATAATATTGATACGGTTAGAAAGGCAATAATTATTGGAATGGAGTATTGTCGATTTATATGGGTTGCAGTAGAAAATGCTATCAATAAAATTGATATTGCTGCTGATCCTCCCAATAGCTCTGCTCCAAGTATTTCTTTCCATTGACTACCAAAGACTGGCCACAGTAAAAACTGTACTTGCCATGTTTCTATTATTGAAGCTAAACCTGGGAAAAAAAAGCGATTGCCTGTTCCATTGCCAAGCGCTGCGGTATAAGTAATATAACAGAATTGTACGATACACGAGATAATTAGAATGATATTTAGAATTAATAAATTTTTATTCTTGTCTAGATACCATCTAATTGCAAATGCTGGTAGAAGGAAGCATGTTATAACGCCCGTTAGTCCGGATATGGTCAAAACTATACGATCAGATAAAGTAATGTAGCGATTTAACTCATCGTGGTTGGCAAGAAGAATGATAAATGCAGCAACGGCAAGATGAAACTGTGTTGTAATTGTATTTAGCCAAATCTCTCCAGTATTGACTACAAAAAGTGTAATTATACAAAATAGTATTTGCTGAATTGGTTGCAGTCTGTTTTTAAGGCGATATAAAATAATTATATAGGGAAGCAATTGAGCAATGAACGCAGCAATTGTTGTGATAAGTGGGGCGTATTCCAAAGGTGGGAAACGAGCCGCAAATAAAGTAGCTAGATTTGGAAAGAGTGAGTAATAACCTTGTTGAGGAGAAAAAAGCGCTGCATACCAAACAAAATATATCCCTTTATAAAAATATCTTCCTTCTTCTGCCCAAAAACGGGGGCTTGAAAATAAGTAGGGTGCTCGATAAACTGTTTCAAAAATTACTGTCGTGATTACTATGAGGCGCCAATCAAAAATCCGATTTTTCATGGTTTGTATAGTGCCTAAGGTTTGAATCTCTAAGGATCCATTTCCCGCAGCTCGCTGCGGGGTCGTTTATTCACACTCTGTTTTTTCCGGCTTGCAAAGAGCCCCTAGCCGCTTGCCGCTAACGCCCAACACCCCGACCGCCAACCCGCCCAGCGCCACCGCGAACCATAGGGTCGCGATCCGGCACAGCAGGGTGATCGCCACCGCCGCCGGGCCATTCGCGCCGAAAGCCACCAGCAGCATGCCCATCACCGCCTCGGCGCCACCCAAGCCACCGGGCAGGAACGACAGCGCCCCCGCCAGCACCGCGATGGCGTAGATGCCGATGCCCGTTTCCACACCGACTCCGACGCCGACATCCCGAGCAATCAAATATAAGGATAATCCTTCCAGTCCCCAGGACAGCACGCCCAATCCCAATCCGAATAGAAAGTAACCCGGTCGCAACAGTACCGCCGCCGAATCAAGCAATCGCGCCAGCCGGTCGAACTGATGACCGTGGCGATGATTCTGTCCCCAGGCCCGCAATTTTTCCGGTAGCCATGCGCGGGTAGCCAGCCAGCCCAGCCCCAGCGTCAGCATCCAGGCCACCGCCAGCAGCCCGGCGTAATCGGGCCGGGCCAATAGAATCAGCAACGCCAGCAGGCTCATCGCCAGCACGTCCAGCAACCGCTCGACGAACAGCGCTGCCAGGCTCTGGGCATAGCTCACGCCATGGCCGTGCAAATACAGCGACCGCACCGCCTCGCCGGCCTTGCCTGGCGTCACGGTCAGGGTAAAGCCCGCCAGATAGTAGAGGAAATGTCGTCGCCACGGCAGGGCATGGCCGAACGCGGCTATGTAGCGCTGCCAGCGCCAGAAGCGCAGCAGATAGTTGAGCAGCGACAGGGTAAAGATCGCGAGCAGCACCGGCAGTCCGACTCGCCGCAAGGCGGCGAATACCGCAGCGCGGTCGGCGAACAGCGCGAAGGCGAGGTAGAGCAGAGCAGCCAGGGCGATGCTCAGGGTCAGGGCGCGACGATGATGAGGGGACATGGCGTCGGGTTGAAAAAGCGAAAGGATGCCAGCATCCGCCAGTCTGGCAAAGTACAATCGTCGGGTGCAGATCCCGATCCATCAGGTTCCATCCCCGACCAGCAGCCGATGGGCGCCGTAGGCCAGTACCCCGCAGCCGGCGATGACCGCCGCCATCGGCAACGCCGAACCATCGCCCAGCAATCCGACCAGCATGCTGGAAACCGTCGCCACCGCAAATTGCAGCGTGCCGATCAGGGCCGAGGCGCTGCCGGCGCGGCCGCCCTGATGCGCCAGCGCGCAAGCCATCGCGTTCGGTCCGGTGAAGCCGAGGCCGGCGATATAGCCGAACAGCGGTATCAGCAGCGCCGGCAGGCCGCCCCCGCCGCCGGCCGTGACCGCCAGCAATACCAGCCCCAGCAGCACGGTCGCGCGGTTGGCGCGGCGCAGGATCGCGTCGGCGCTGTGATGCGTCAGCAGCCGGCGGTTGTACTGCGAGCTGGCGATGAGCCCCAGCGCGTTGAGTCCGAACAGCCAACCGAAGGACTGTGCCGGCACGCCGTACAGCTCGATAAACACATGCGGCGAGCCGGTGATGTAGGCGAACATGCCGCCCAGCGCGAAGCCGCCGCTCAGGGCGTAGCCGATGAAGCGCCGGTCGCGCAACAGCTCGCCATAGACCCGCAATGCCGCGCCGATCCCGGCGCTGCCGACAGTGTCCGCCGGGCGGGTTTCCGGCAGATAGCGCCAACTGAGGGTCAGGGTGACCAGCCCGAACAGGGCCAGAACCCCAAAGATCGCGCGCCAGCCGGCCAGCGCCAGAATCCAGCCGCCGACGAGCGGAGCCAGAATCGGCGCCAGTCCCATCACCAGCATCAGCAGCGAGTAAACTTTGGCCGAGGTCCGCGCGTCGAAACGGTCGCGCACCACGGCGCGGGCGATCACCACGCCGGCGCAACCGCCCGTCGCCTGGACGAAACGCAGCACGGTCAGCGTGGCGATGTCGGGCGCCAGCGCGCAACTGATCGAGGCCACGGCATAAAGCGCCAGCCCGGCGTACAGCGGTGGTTTGCGGCCGTAGCGATCGGCCAGCGGGCCATAAATCGCCTGACCCAGCGCCAGCCCGACGAAGAAGCTGGCCAAGGTGTATTGGGCGGCGGCGGGGTCGGCGGCGAACGCGGCGGCGATGGCCGGCAGGCTGGGCAGATACATGTCGATCGACATCGGCGCGAAGGCGGTCAGCGCGCCGAGCAGCAGTAACCAGGATAGGGGTGGATTGGTCAGAATCGGTTCTCCAGTCGGATCGTCGAATGGCAGCGGAAGTCGGGCAATTGTAAGCTCATCGCACGGGTTGTACTGACAACCGAGTTCAGTGGAGTGTTCGGGATGCGCGTGCTGCTGGTGGAAGATGACGCGATGATCGGGGATAGCCTGCGCAAGGGTTTGCGCGGCGAAGGCTTTACCGTGGACTGGGCGCGGGACGGGCTCGACGCGGAACGGGCGCTGGAGACGACCGAATATGCGCTGGTGCTGCTGGATTTGGGTCTACCGAGGAAGGATGGGTTGGCGGTGCTGCGCGACTGGCGCCAGCGCGGAAGCACCGTGCCGGTGCTGGTGCTTACCGCCCGTGACGCGGTGCCGGACCGGGTCAGGGGTTTGGACAGCGGCGCCGATGATTATCTGGTCAAGCCGTTCGATCTGACCGAGCTACTGGCGCGGATGCGGGCGCTGCTGCGCCGGCAGGCCGGGCGGGCGCGGGATTTGATCGAGGTCGGAGCGCTGCGGCTCGATCCGGTCGCGCATACGGTTGAGTATCGTGGGCAGCCGGCGCCACTGTCGGCGCGGGAATTCGCGCTGCTGCACGCGCTGTTGGAAACGCCGGGCGCGGTGCTGTCCCGCGAGCAACTGGAGGATCGGCTGTACGGCTGGGGCGAGGAGGTGGAAAGCAACGCCGTCGAAGTCCACATCCACAATCTGCGCCGCAAGCTCGATCCGCGGGTCATTCGCACCGTGCGCGGGGTTGGTTACCGGCTGGGAGACGCTGTCTGAGGGCTGGCGCGGTGTTCGGGAGACGAGCGCCTCCGACGGTTTCAACTCAGATGGCGCGGCGCCAGCAGGGTAGCGAGGGCGGCGCGGATGGCGTCCGCTTCCCATTCGTCGAGCCGGCGCATCAACTTGCCGATCAGTTGCAGTTGCCGCTTGCGCGCCCCCCGTTGTGGGATGGCCCGCGCCGTTCGTACCGCGGCCAACAAGTCTTCCGGCAGCGGCACTCGCCGCAACTGCGCCGGGGTGAGCTTCACCAAATGTTCGCCCAGATCCTGCAGGGCGGTGGCCTCCCGCTTGCGCTGGCTTTTGCTGGGCGGTTGGGGTGCTTCCGGGTCATACGGTTCTTCGTCGAAGTCGGGGTCGTGCATGATGGGAGTCTCTACTCTCTCCCTGGTGGGGTTCATAACCACCCAGCGATGCGTTGGCATTTAGCTTTTCTTCCACGCTTGCCAAGCGCCGATGATGCCTTTGTAGGCGTAAGAACCAGGCAACCAGGAATAACAAGATTTCGTTTCGACGCTCGCCTGTTTGGCGCCTTTCCAATTCGGGTCGATGAAGGTGACCTTGGAGCGATCCTTGATCGTGCCGACCTCGTCCCAGTCCAGGTCGTTGTCGATTTCGACGCCGATCACCACGACGACATGAAAGAAGTGATCCCAGTTGCCGGCTACCCAGATGGGGCTTGGATACGACAGAAATCGCTTTAAATCCTGGGTCGTCCAAGCTTGACCCACGCCGTTGGCTTCCAGTCCCAGCGCGTGGGCGGCCTTGCGGAAATCCTTGCCCTTGAGCCCGGTCGATACCGCATCGCTCCAATCGATTTTCGCGGCTTCGAGTTTTTCCTTGATCGGGGCGGGTGGGAATTGGCCGTCGTAATCGCCGATTTTTCCGGTGCCGTAGCCTTTCCATTGCAGCATCATTTGATAGCAGGTGAACCAGCAGGTCTGGCTGGTCTCCTGAGGAATCGACGCCATTTGTTTGAGGTCGATTTTCACGACTTCGAGCGCGGCCATGCAGGCTCTTCCTGATAAGGTGAATTCAGAAAACGGATCGCCCGCCATTGAGAACGGGCAGATCCGTAAGGGGGTTACTTCTTCTTGCGCATGGGTGGCAGATCGGTGCAGACGCCCTCGAAAACCTCCGCCGCCATGCCGACCGACTCACCCAAAGTCGGGTGCGGATGGATGGTTAGACCGATGTCGGCGGGGTCGCAGCCCATTTCGATGGCCAAGGCCACTTCGCTGATCAGGTCGCCGGCGTGGGTGCCGACGATGCCGCCGCCGACGATGCGGTGGCTGTCCTCGTCGAAGATCAGCTTGGTGAAACCCTCGTCGCGGCCGTTGGCGATGGCGCGGCCGGACGCAGCCCAGGGGAACTTGCCCACGCTCACCTTGATGCCCTGCGCCTTGGCTTCCGCCTCGGTCAAACCCGCCCAGGCGACTTCCGGGTCGGTGTAGGCCACGCCGGGAATCACCTTGGCGTCGAAGAAACTCTTCTGCCCGGCAGCGGCTTCGGCGGCGACATGACCCTCGTGCACCGCCTTGTGCGCCAGCATCGGCTGGCCGACCAGGTCGCCAATGGCGAAGATGTGTGGCACGTTGGTGCGCATTTGCTTGTCCACGGCAATGAATCCACGGTCACCCACGGCGATGCCCGCTTTTTCGGCGGCGATCTTCTTGCCATTGGGCGAGCGGCCCGCCGATTGCAAGATCATGTCGTAAAGTTGTGGCTCGGCTGGGGCGTTGTCGCCCTCGAACGTCACCAGCAAGCCTTCCGGCTTGGCCTCGACCGCGACCGTCTTGGTCTTGAGCATGATCTTGTCGAAGCGGCCGGCGTTCATCTTCTCCCATACCTTGACCAGATCCCGGTCGGGACCCTGCATCAGGGCGTCGAGCATTTCCACCACCTCGATGCGGGTGCCCAGCGTCGAATAGACCGTGGCCATCTCCAGGCCGATGATGCCGCCGCCGATCACCAGCAACCGTTTCGGGATGAAGCGCAGTTCCAGCGCGCCGGTGGAATCGACGATGCGCGGGTCGTCCGGGATGAAGGGCAGATGCACCGCCTGGCTGCCGGCGGCGATGATGCACTTCTCGAACCGGACGATTTTCTTCTCGCCGCTCTTGTCCTGACCGTCGCCGGTGGTGAGTTCGACTTCCACATGGTGCGGGTCCAGGAAGTTGCCGTAGCCGCGCACGGTCTCGACCTTGCGCGCCTTGGCCATGCCCGCCAATCCGCCGGTCAGCTTGCCCACCACCTTGCTCTTGTGGGCGCGCAGCTTGTCCAGATCCACGGTCGGCGTGCCAAAGGTCACGCCGAGATCGGCAAAGTGCGCCGCTTCGTCCATGACCGCCGCCACATGCAGCAGCGCCTTGGAGGGAATGCAGCCGACGTTGAGGCAGACGCCGCCCAGAGTGGAATAGCGTTCCACCAGTACGGTTTTCATGCCCAGATCGGCGGCGCGGAACGCGGCGCTGTAGCCACCCGGCCCGGCGCCGAGCACCAGCATTTCGCAGTCGAGATCGGCGTTGCCGGCAAACGCGCCCGCAACGGGCGCGGGAGCGGATGGCGGAGTAGCGAGCGTGGGTTGGGCGGGCTGGGTCGGCGCGGCCACCGCTGGGTTGGTGCTTGCCTCCAGCGTCAGAATGAGATCGCCTTCGGAGACCTTGTCGCCGACCTTGACCTTGAGTTCCCCGACCGTCCCGGCCTGGGGCGCGGGCACTTCCATCGAGGCCTTGTCGCTTTCCAGCATGATCAGCGGATCTTCCGCAGCGATGGCATCGCCCGGTTTGACCAGCACTTCAATGATTTCCACACCCTTGAAGTCGCCGATGTCGGGGACTTTGATTTCCACGAGACTCATGATCAGCGGCCTCCGGTTAGAGCAGCACGCGGCGGAAATCCGCCAGCAGTTGCGCCAGATAGACATTGAAGCGGGTCGCCAGCGCACCGTCGATCACCCGATGGTCGGCGCTCAGCGATAGCGGCAGGATCAGGCGCGGCCCGAACTGCTTGCCGTCCCACACCGGCTTCATCACCGACTTGCTGGCGCCCAGGATCGCCACCTCCGGGGCATTGATGATCGGCGAGAAGGCCGTGCCGCCGATGCCGCCCACCGAGGAAATGGTGAAGCAGGCGCCCTGCATCTCCGCCGGTCCCAGTTTGCCGTCGCGGGCCTTTTTGGCCAGTTCGCCGGTTTCCGCCGCGATGTCGAAGATCCCCTTTTGATCGGCATTTTTCACCACTGGCACCACCAGTCCGTTGGGTGTGTCGGCGGCGAAAGCGATGTGAAAATACTGCTTGTAGACCAGGTTGTCGCCGTCGAGCGAGGTGTTGAACTCCGGGAATTTCTGCAAGGCCCGGACGCAGGCCTTGATCATGAACGCCAGCATGGTCAGCTTGACCCCGCCGCCTTTCTCGTTCTCCTGGTTGATCTGGAGGCGGAAGGCTTCCAGGCCGGTGATGTCGGCGTCCTCGTGGTAGGTCACCGCCGGGATCATCACCCAGTTGCGCGACAGGTTGGCGCCGGATATTTTCTTGATCCGTGGCAGGGGCTTGCTTTCCACTGGGCCGAACTTGGCAAAGTCCACGCTCGGCCATGGCAGCAAATCCAGGACGCCGCCACCGGTCACGCCGCCCGCCGGGGCCGCCGGAGTCGCGCCGGTCATGATCCCCTTCACGAAGGCGTGCACGTCCTCCTTGAGAATCCGCCCTTTGGGACCGGAACCCTTGGCCAGCCGGGTCAGATCGACGCCCAGTTCGCGGGCGAAGCGTCGGATCGAAGGGCTGGCGTGGACCTTGGCGAAGCTGGGCGCGGCTTCGGCCGGCGGGGACGGCTTGGCCACCGGCGGCGGCTTGGGTGCGCCTTCCGGCTTGCGCGCGCGCGGCCCCAACGTGATGACGCCGAGCGTATCGGGCAGTTGCGGCTTGGCGGCAGCATCGGCGCCGCTCGCGCTCAGCACCAGGATCAAATCGCCCTGCGAGACCTGATCACCGACTTTGATTTCGATGCTCTGCACCGTACCGGCATGGGGCGAGGGTACTTCCATGCTGGCCTTGTCGCTTTCGAGGGTGATCAGCGGCGTGTCGATCTCGACATGATCCCCAGGCGCGACCAGTATTTCGATGATCGGTATGTTTTTGAAATCGCCGATGTCTGGCACCCGCACCTCGCGCATCTCGCCAGGACCACCGGGCGCGGCTTCCCCGGCATCGGCGGCGGGACGCTCGGGCGCGGACACGCTCTCGGCAACGTCCAGATACAAAATCAGGTCGCCTTCCGAGACCTTGCCGCCGGCCTTGATCTTGACTTCTCGAACCACGCCGGCCAAGGGGGAAGGCACCTCCATGGACGCCTTGTCGGTTTCCAGGATGATCAGCGGCGATTCCACATCGACGCTGTCGCCGGCGGCGACCAGCACGTCGATAACGTCCACGCCCTTGAAGTCGCCGATATCCGGCACATGAATTTCTTTAATAAGGCTCACCGGGATTCTCCCTTATACCGTCAGCGGGTTCGGCTTTTCGGGGTTGATGGCGTACTTGGCGATGGCCTCGGCGACCTTGGCGGCGGGAATTTGCCCCTCGTCGGCCAGCGCCTTGAGCGCGGTCACCGTGACGTAGTACTGATCGACCTCGAAATGCCGGCGCAGCTTGGCGCGGGTGTCGCTGCGGCCGTAACCATCGGTGCCCAGCGTGAGGTAATGGCGCGGAATGAAGGGACGCAGTTGCTCGGCGTACAGCTTCATATAGTCGGTCGCCGCGACCACCGGCCCCGGATGGTCGGCCAGGCAGGTTTCGACGTAGCTCTTGCGCGGCGGTTCGGTGGGATGCAACAGATTCCAGCGCGCGGCGTCCTGTCCCTCGCGGGTCAAGCCGTTGATGCCGGGCGTCGCCCAAATGTCGGCGGTCACGCCCCAATCCTCGCGCAAGCGGTCGGCGGCGGCGATCACTTCGCGCAGGATGGACCCGCAACCCATGAGCTGCACCCGGGGGCCGTCATCTTCGCTCCGGTGGAACAGATACATGCCCTGGAGAATGCCTTCCGCCGCGCCTTCCGGCATGGTGGGATGGTGGTAGTTCTCGTTCAGGGTGGTGATGTAGTAGAAGACGCTTTCCTGCTCCTGAACCATCCGCCGCAGGCCGTCCTGAACGATCACCGCCAGTTCGTAGGCGAAGGTTGGATCGTAGGACACGCAGTTGGGGATGAACTGGGCGAAGATCTGGCTGTGGCCGTCCTGGTGTTGCAGGCCCTCGCCGGCCAAGGTGGTGCGCCCGGAAGTGCCGCCGATCAGAAAGCCGCGCGTCTGAAGGTCGCCGGCGGCCCAGGCCAGATCGCCGATGCGCTGGAAGCCGAACATCGAGTAGTAGATGTAGAACGGCACCATGTTGACGCCGTGGTTGCTGTAGGCGGTGCCGGCGGCGATCCACGAGGAGGTGGCGCCGGCCTCGTTAATGCCTTCCTGCAAAATCTGCCCCTTCTTGTCTTCCTTGTAAAACATGAGCTGGTCGGCATCCTGCGGTTCGTACAACTGCCCGCGGGGCGAGTAGATGCCGATCTGGCGGAACATGCCTTCCATGCCGAAGGTGCGGGCCTCATCGGCGACGATGGGCACGACGTAACGACCGACGCTTTTGTCGCGGGCCAGTTGCGTCAGAATCCGCACGAAGGCCATGGTGGTGGACATGTCGCGCTCGCCGGTGTCCTGCAACAGGGCCTCGAAACTGGCCAGCGGCGGCGCGGTCAGAGGCGGCGCGCTGCGGCGACGTTGCGGCAGGTAGCCGCCCAGCGCGGCGCGGCGTTCCTGGAGATACTTGATTTCCGGGCTATCCGCCGCCGGCTTGTAGAACGGCGCATCGTTGAGCTGTTCGTCGGAAATCGGGATGTGGAAGCGGTCGCGGAAGTCGCGCAGCGCCTGCTCGCCCATCTTCTTCTGCGAGTGGGTGATGTTCTTGCCTTCGCCGGCCACGCCCATGCCGTAGCCCTTGACGGTCTTGGCGAGGATCACGGTCGGCTGGCCGGTATGCTTGACCGCCGAGGCATAGGCGGCGTAAATCTTGTGCGGGTCGTGGCCACCCCGATTCAGCCGCCAGATGTCCTCGTCGGACAAGTGGCTGACCATCTGCTTCAGTTCCTCGTACTTGCCGAAGAAGTGTTCGCGGGTGTAGGCGCCGCCCTTGGCCTTGAAGTTCTGATACTCGCCGTCCACGCACTCTTCCATCAACTTCAGCAGCAACCCCTTCTTGTCGGCGGCAAACAGCGGATCCCAGTAGGAACCCCAGATCACCTTGATCACGTTCCAGCCGGTGCCGCGAAAATCACCCTCCAGTTCCTGGATGATCTTGCCGTTGCCGCGCACCGGACCGTCGAGCCGTTGCAGGTTGCAGTTGATGACGAAGATCAGATTGTCCAGATTCTCGCGGGCCGCCAGGGCAATCGCGCCGAGCGATTCGGGCTCGTCCATCTCGCCATCGCCGCAGAAGCACCAGACTTTGCGGCCTTCGGTGTTGACGATGCCGCGATTGTGCAGGTACTTCATGAACCGAGCCTGGTAAATGGCCTGGATCGGGCCAAGACCCATGGATACGGTGGGAAACTGCCAGAAGTCCGGCATCAGCCAGGGATGCGGATAGGAGGATAGGCCCTTGCCGTCCACCTCTTGGCGAAAATTGTCCAATTGTTGCTCGTTCAGCCGCCCTTCCAGATAGGCGCGGGCGTAGATGCCGGGGGCGGAATGGCCCTGGACGAACACCAGATCGCCGCCGTGCGTGTCGTCGGGTGCGTGCCAGAAATGGTTGAAGCCGACATCGTACAGAGTGGCGCTGGAGGCAAAGCTGGCGATATGCCCGCCCAGTTCCGAGGAAATACGGTTGGCCTTGATCACCATAGCCAGGGCATTCCAGCGGATCAGCGAGCGGATGCGCCATTCCATGCCGGGGTCGCCGGGGGTGTATTCCTCCTGGTCGACCGGGATGGTATTGAAGTAGGGGGTGTTGGCGCTGTAGGGCATGTGGACGCCGGTGGCGCGGGCCTTGTTTTGCAGTTCGCCCAGGAGAAAATGGGCGCGTTGCAGCCCTTCCGCTTCCAGCACCGCTTCGAGGGCTTCAAGCCACTCCTGCGTTTCCTGGGGGTCCAGGTCGCTGTAATTCTGGGTCGTCATGAGGGGGTCCTGTAGGGGTTGGTTGTGGTTATAGCCCGCGTTACGGGGGTAAACGCCGGTGCGGCAGGCGTCGGAGGGCGGCGTTGTCCGTCTGTCCGCCTGCCATCGACAAGTAATAGAACTATAGACGGGCTATCGGTAATTGCATTCGATGGCGGCATGGAACGGAGCGGCGGTCGCGGGTGCTCCGGGCTTGGTGTTAAGCTGAATTCCAAACTGAATCAGTGGGGTATAAACCATGCAGCGTTTGAAGATCAGGCATCTCACCGTTTATCGATTTTCCAGCGCGGTGACGCTGCTGCCGCATCGGCTCCTGCTGCGCCCGCGCGAGGGGCACGACCTGCGCATCGAAGCCTCGAAACTCGATATTTCGCCCGCCCATCGGGTCAAGTGGCGCCGGGATGTTTTCGACAATTCGATGGCGGTGGTCAGTTTTCAGGAAACCGCGCAACGCTTGGCGATCGACAGCGAGGTGGTCATCCAGCATTACGAGGAGGCGCCGCTCGATTTCATCGTCGAGGATTACGCGGTCGATTATCCGTTCGAGTACCGCAAGGAGGATCGGGTCGATCTGGCGCCATTCCAGCAACTGGTTTACCCCGATCAGCAGGCAATAGTGCGCGACTGGCTTAGAGACCTCAATCTGATGCCCGGTGGCGTGGAGACCTACGTGCTGCTGGATCGGTTGAACCGGACCATCACCGGGGAGTTTCAGTATCGGGTTCGTGAGGAACCGGGGGTGCAATCACCGGCGCAAACTTTGAGCAACCGTAGTGGATCCTGCCGCGATTACGCTACGCTATTCATTGAAACCTGCCGTTTTCTCGGCCTGGCGAGCCGGTTCGTCAGCGGTTATTCACACGTCCCCGAACTCGGGGCGGGCGGCGCGACGACGCACGCCTGGGCGGAGGTTTACCTGCCCGGTCCGGGCTGGAAAGGCTTCGATCCGACCGCCGGCGAGCTGACCGGTAGCCGGCATATCCCGGTCGCGGTGGCCCGTCATCCGGAAATGGCCCCACCGGTTGCCGGCAGCTTCGTCGGTCCCAAGGGTCAGATTCCGATGCTGACTGTCGATGTTCGGGTGACGGCGTTGTGACGGAGACGCTGAAATTGGCGAACATGCGATCCCTGGAGCGTCTTGTCAGTTCGATGGTCGTCGTGTTCGCGGGAGTGGGATTTGGCTTTTCGGTGTAAGGGCTGGTGCGGGTTCTGGCGATGCTCGGGTCATCGGCGGCGCGGTTGGCATCGAGCGTGGTTCCGCCAATCGTGATCGGTGCCTGTCCGCGCCTTCGATCAGCCCCGCGACGGATAGCTTTGGGAAGGTCGGCGTTATGGCGACAAACCGATCCCCGACGGGCCGGGCGCATGCCGGAATTGCTGAAAGCGGCGGGGATGTTGCGGCGGGAGGTTGGCGATGAAGTCTTGGTGGTCGGCTGCGTGTTGGGACCGATGACCCTGGTCACCCAATTACTGGGCATCGAGACCGCCCTTTACCTGGCGATCGACGAACCCGAGCCGTTTGCCCGTCTGCTGGACTTTGCCGCGAAGGTCGCCATTTTCTTCGGGGTGGCGCAGATCGAGGCCGGCGCGCATCTGCCCATCGTGTTCGACCCTTCTTCCTCGCTCGATGTCATTCCCGCCCCGTTCTACCGCGAGTTCGTGCTTCCCCGCCTCCAATAGGTGTTTACCGCCTTCAAGCAGGCGGGGTCTGCGGTCAATTGGCTACATACCGCCGGGCCGGTGGAGTCGATTCTGCCCTTCTATTCCCAGGCGGGCGTGGAGCTGGCCAATATCGATTTTTGTGTCGATTCTTTGGCCGCCCATACGGGCGCTCCCGCAGACCTGCCTCAATGGCAACATCAAGCCGCTGTCCTTTGTCGAGGATACTCCCGAGGAGATCGCCGACCAGTCCTCCCAATTATTGCGCCTGTTTGCCGACCGTGGCGGCTTCATTCTCTCGTCGGGCTGCGGGATCCCACCGGAATCGAAACCGGAAAACATCGCTGCCATGGTTTTGGCCGCGCGTCGGGGGAAGCAGCTCGTGCCTACCCTGACCGTCAAGTTGGAAGCCGGGGAACGGCGTATTTCCTTCGTCCCCGGTCGGTCCCTGCGCCACATCCTGGATGACGCCGATGTTGGAGTCCGTTCGGGGTGCCGGGGAACGGGCGCCTGCGGCCTGTGCCTCGTGCGGGTCGAAGCGGGGCAAGTCGGCGAGCCCGCGCTCAACGAGCGCATCCATCTGGATGACGCGCAGCGGGCGCGCGGCGTTCGCTTGGCGTGCCAGGTCAGGCTCCAGCATGATTTGCAACTCGCGATCCTGTCGCCGGCCCCGAAATCCGCCTGGAGACGCCTCGACGGTCAAGAGAAGCGGCGGGTCGAACGCCCTCCGGTTTTGCCTCGTGGCGATCCGTCGTGGCCGGTCGAAAAACCCTATGGGGCCGCCGTGGATCTGGGTACCACGCACATCAGACTTTCGCTCCGCAATCTTGCCAGCGGCTGCTGGCTGGCTGAGCGCTGGGGCTTAAATCCGCAAATGATCGCGGGTTCGGATGTCATGACCCGGCTGGTGGCGGCCGCCGAATCCCCGGCGCAGGCGCGGGCCGCCAGCCAGCAGACGGTCGAGGCCATTGGGGAAGCGCTGTGGGACATCGCCGTTCGGGGGGATTAACCTCCAGCAGCAGGTGATGCATCTGACACTGGTGGGAAATACGGCCATGCTGGCGCTGTTATCGGGACGGAATGCCGGCCTGCTGCTGCAACCGAGCCATTGGATGAGCGCTATTGATGGCCTCCCGGACGATACGGGAGCCTGGGCGGTCGCGTGGGGTATTCATCCCCAGGCGAGAATCGAGGTCATGCCCCCGCTGGCCGGCTTTGTGGGGTCCGATCTGTTGGCCGGCGTGATGACGACCCACCTGACTGAAAACGGAGCCGGCAACCTGCTGATCGATTTCGGCATCAATTCCGAAATCGCCTTGTGGGATGGCCAGACCCTGTGGGTGACTTCGGCGGCGGGAGGTCCAGCCTTCGAGGGCAGCGGCATTCGCTGCGGGCTGCCGGCCGAACCCGGCGCGATCCATCGGGTCCGCTTGCGGAATGGTGCACTGGACTTCGCGGTCATCGCCGGGGGTGAACCACGGGGCATTTGTGGCTCGGGCCTGGTGGATCTGATCGCTGGTCGGATCGGGCCGGCTGACGCGAAGGGGTCAATTTGCACCCACCGTTCCCAAGGAGGGATTTACCCTGTTTTAGAGAGAGCGGGGCATCGTCTTGACAAAAAGGGACGTGGATGTATTTCAGCGCGCCAAGGCGGCGATTGGCGTGGGCGTGCAAGTCTTGCTGGCAAATGCCGGCATGAGGCGCGAGGATTTACGGCGTATCTGCGTCTCGGGCGCGTTTGGCAGTTCGCTGGATGTTCCCAATGCCCAATCGATTGGGCTATTGCCCAGAATTCAGTCTGGTTGGGCCGAGCTGTGTGGAAGCACCGCCTTGGCCGGATGCGAGGACGCGCTGCTGTCGCCGCTTGTCGCCGGGCGTTTGCGGCACCTTGGCGATCAGGCCAGGATCGTTAATTTGTCGCGATGTTCCGATTTTGACGCTCTCTTTTTAGAGAATCTCTATTTCCAACCCCTATAACTAAAGAGCAAGCGATGGAAAATGCGGGGTCTGGCCAACAAAACTACCTGATAATCAAGCTGGCCCAGTACCTTGCGTGTCTTACCACCCAGCAGGATGTCTGGACCGAAGTCGGAAAGGCGCTGGTCAACTTTCTGGATGCGGATCTGGTGGCTTTTGGCGAGCGCCACGTCGATGGAGAAGTCGTGGATCACCATTGGTGTTTTTCCAGTCGCGTTTCCAGTCAAGCCCGATCCGATTTAAAAATCGACGAAGCAATGATCGAGGTATTGGAGAGTGGTTTTCTCACTTGGCGGCTTGTTTCCGCCCCCGAACCTCTTTCGGTCACGTTCCTGCCGGTTGCCCAGGAAAATCAGATCGTGGCGGTGATGCTGGTCGGCATATCGAATGCCCGAGGCCTTTCCGAAAGAATTGCTCGACATCTATCTGGCGGTTGCCGGGCTGGTGGGGACGACCGCCGCACGCCTGGCTTCGGAAAGAGAGCTGCGGCATCATCGCCGGCGTCTTGAGGAACTGGTCAAGGCGCGCACCACCGAACTGACCGAGATCAATGAAAAGTTGCAGCGGGAAATCGCCCAACGGATGCAGGCCGAGGAGGCGCTTCTGGCTGAAAAAGACAACCTGATCAGAATCCTGGAAGCGATGAAAGATGTAATTTACATCGTTAACTCGCACTATGATATCGAGTATGCAAACCCTGCCTTTGCAAAAGAATTCCCAGGCCACGAAGGCCGCAAGTGCTATCAACTGATCCATAACCGTGAAGAAGCTTGCCCGTGGTGCCATGGTCAAGTGGCTCCAAGGTGTGGAACCGGACGGTGGGAATAGTATTGCGCCAGGAATGGGAAAACCTACGATGTCATTGAAACCCCGCTAAAGAATGCCGACGGCAATTTGGTTATCTTCCGCGATATTTCAGAGCGCAAGCGGGCCGAGGAAATGGTCAGGGAAATGGCCTATCACGACGCCCTCACCCACCTACCGAATCGATCGCTGTTCAACGATCGCCTCAATCTGGAGATGACCCGCGCCCGTCGCCACCAGCAAAGATTGGCCATGCTGCTGCTGGATCTGGATCACTTCAAGCAGGTGAACGACACGCTCGGGCACGGTATGGGGGACCAATTGCTGCAAGCGGTGGGCGAGCGTTTGACGGGCTTGGTGCGTAAAAACGATACCGTCGCGCGCATGGGGGGCGACGAATTTGTGCTGATGTTACCGGAAATTACCAAGCCGGAAGACGTGGCCATGGTTGCCGAAAAGATCGTCGAGGGTTTCCGGACACTCTTCGTGCTGGATGGTCATGAACTCCTGGTGACCACGAGCATTGGGATCGCTCTTTATCCCGATGACGGTGAAGAGGGCGACGCCTTGATGAAGAGCGCCGACATCGCCATGTATCGCGCCAAGCAGCAGGGTCGGAACAACTATCAGATACATGATCACCACCTCCATGGGGGAGGCGCAAATCGGAATTGGAGAAAGACCCGGCAGGGCAAGGTCGCCCACCGCCCCAAACCGACCGAAGACCAAACCCTGATCATCGAGGGCCAGACAGGTGTGGATAGTCATTAACAGTGACTTTATCTGGTTGATCTTTCTTATGATTACAGAATTTTTTCAGCAGGTGCTTGTTTTGTCTTGCCCTGTACCCTATAGTAGCCAGTGCAAGGCTTTTAAGTAGGTTATCTGCCCGTCTGCTGCAAACCCTTCCCATTGGTATTCAGCCTGTCAGTTCCTCTATTTTAACTCTTGTGCCTGTGAGCGGCTGCTCAATCTTTTCAATCTTTTCGAGATCTAACGACATGTCAAGCGGTACTGTTAAATGGTTTAACGAAGCAAAGGGTTTTGGTTTCATCTCCCCGGATGACGGTGGAGAAGACTTGTTCGCGCACTTCTCGGCCATTCAGGGGCAAGGGTTCAAAACCCTCAGGGAAGCCCAGAAGGTTTCATTTGATGTAACCACTGGGCCCAAGGGTAAGCAGGCATCCAATATCCGTTCCATGGATTAAACATCCAGGACTGAGACCGATGGAAATAGCCCGGCTCCGCCGGGCTATTTTATTTGGTCCCCAGCCCGGGTTGAACGGCGGGCGCCGCGCGGCCCGCACCGGATTGGCAGGTTCCTTGGTCGCGGCGTTTCAACTTCGACCAGCGGCTTGGGCAGGATGGACTCATTGAGCGAAAAAACCCGGCATCGTTCCTCCGACCTGCGTGGAATCAGCCGGTTGGCGATTGCCGCCACCACCGGTTTGACCGATCTGGTGGAAGCCCTGCACCATACCATCACCCACGTTCCGGTCATGCTGGGGGCGCCGGTACCCGGTCCCACGCGCGGCATCACGGGGCTGGTCTATCGAAGCATCCGTGGGGTGACCCACTGGGTGGGGAGCGGAATCGACGTCGTTCTCACCCAATTGACTCCCCTGCTGGGCGAACAAAGCCCCCTGCCCGGGCACGAAGCCGTGCTGGCGGCGCTGAACGGCGTGCTGGGCGACTACCTGGCCGCTTCCGGAAATTCGCTGGCGATTTCCATGCACCCGCGCCGGGACGGACAACCCTTGAACCTGGATTCTCAGGCGCTGGCCATGGCCGCCCCGCCACCCACGGGCAAGCTGGTCGTGCTGGTGCATGGTCTGTGCATGAACGACCGGCAATGGCGGCGGCAGGGCCACGACCACGGCGCGGCGCTCGCCCGCGATTTGGGATATACCCCCGTCTTTCTGTGTTACAACAGCGGTCGCCATATCTCCACCAACGGGCGGGCATTTGCCGAGGTGCTCGAAACCCTGGTCAAACAATGGCCGACGCCGCTGGAAGAGCTGGCGATCATCGGTCACAGCATGGGCGGACTGGTCGCCCGGAGCGCCTGCCATTACGGGCGTCTGGCGGGCCACGATTGGCTGCGACATCTGAAAAAGCTCGTCTTCCTCGGCACGCCGCACCACGGCGCGCCGCTGGAACGTGGTGGCCACTGGGTCGATATCCTCCTGGGGATCAGTCCCTACACTGCGCCTTTCGCCCGTCTGGGGAAGATCCGCAGCGCCGGCATCACCGATCTGCGCCATGGCAACCTGCTGGACGAGGATTGGGCGGGGCGCGATCGCTTCGAGCGCTCGGGCGACCGCCGGCACCCGGTTCCCCTGCCGGAAGGGGTGTGCTGTTATACGCTGGCCGCGACCCTGGCCAAGGAGGGCGGGGGTCTCGGCGACCGGCTGCTCGGCGACGGACTGGTCTCCGTGAACAGCGCGCTCGGCCGCCATCCGGAACCGAGCCGGTCCCTGGAGTTTCCGCCGACCCGGCAGTGGGTAGGCTACGGCATGAACCACATGGACGTGCTCGGTCGACCCGAGGTCTACGAACAGATCAAGCGGTGGCTTGCCGCTTGACTTGCCGATGCTGGGGCTGTCCCAGTCCCGCTGCTCTCCACACCGAGGAATTCCCATGCTGATCCGGGCCGGTTACGACATCATCTTCGAGCATCCGGCGCCAACGCCGATCATCGCGATGCTCTACCTTCATCCCGCGCGCGGACCCTCGATTCGGCGGGGTGACTATTTGCTGGTCGATCCGTCGGTGCAGGTCAGCGACTACACCGACGTGTTTGGCAACCGCTGTGGCCGTTTGGTGGCTCCCGCCGGTCCCATTCGATTTTGGAACGACGCGGTGGTCGAGGACAGCGGCCAGCCGGACCCACAGAATCCCGCCGCCGAGCAGCACGAGATCCACGATTTGCCGGATGCGACGCTCACCTTCCTGATGCCGAGCCGCTATTGTGAGGTGGATCGGATGGTGGATCTGGCCTGGCAACTATTCGGTACCGTGCCGAAGGGCTGGGCGCGAGTACAGGCGATCTGTGACTTCGTGCATCACCATATCCAGTTCGATTACATGCAGGCCCGCAAGACCCGCACCGCCTACGAAACCTACCAGGAGCGAGTCGGCGTCTGTCGTGATTTCACCCACCTGGCGGTCACGTTCTGCCGCTGCCTGAACATCCCGGCGCGATATTGTACCGGTTATCTCGGCGACATCGGGGTGCCGGTGACGGGTCCGATGGATTTCAGCGCCTGGTTCGAGGCGTATCTGGGCGGTCGCTGGTATCCCTTCGATCCGCGCAACAACATCCCCCGCATCGGCCGGATTCTGATGGCGCATGGCCTCGACGCCGCCGATGTGGCGCTGCTGACCTCCTTCGGCCCCAGCCGGTTGGAGCGGTTCACGGTATGGACCGACGAGGTGGGCGAGGACGCCCTGCTGCCAATCCCAAGTCCATAGGACGCTGCCTTGGTTCGAACGGCCTGTCAAAATCCCCGATCGCCACCCGCCGATTGGGAATTTTTCCATTTCGGGTTTGAATCCGCCGAGTATCGATGGTCGGGGTCCGCTTCAACCCTTGCCGCCAGAATTTGTTCAAACCGGTCGCCGGATGACCAGATCGTACAATATTGTATTGCAAGAAATTGAATTATCTGGCTATTTTTTCATGTTTAGAGTGTTTGTTCTAGTTTTTGCGCTTACGTTTCCAGCATGGCGCGGTTCGCCCACAGCTCGTTGAAACTTAAACGCAACTTAGGATCACACCCATGCCCAGCTACATCGCACCCGTGCGCGACATGCAGTTCATCCTGCACGAATTGCTCAAGATCGACCGCTACGATGACGTGATTCCCGGTTTTACGGAAGCCACGCCGGATACCGTCGCCGCCATTCTGGAAAGCGCCGCCCAGCTCAGCCAGGAGGTATTGCAGCCGTTGAACGCGGTCGGCGACCGGGAAGGCTGCCGGCTGGAAAACGGCAAGCTCATCACGCCGACCGGCTTTAAAGCGGCTTATGAGGCCGTGATCGAAGGGGGGTGGACCGGGCTGATCGGCGATCCCGAATACGGCGGCCAGGGTCTGCCCTACGTGCTGGGGTTGGCGGTCAGCGAGATGATGGCCTCGGCCAACATGGCGTTCACCATGTATCCCGGCTTGACCAGCGGCGCCATCGAAGCCATCGAGATCGGCGGCTCCGAGGCGCAGAAAAACCTGTATCTGCCCGCGATGGTCAGCGGCCGCTGGACGGGCACCATGAATTTGACCGAGCCGCATTGCGGCACCGATCTGGGCCTGCTGCGCACCAAGGCCGAACCGCAGGACGACGGGACTTATCGCCTCACCGGCACCAAAATCTTTATCTCCGCCGGCGAGCACGATCTGGCCGAAAATATCGTCCATCTGGTCCTGGCCAGGATTCCAGGCGGTCCGGATGGCGTCAAGGGCATCAGCCTGTTCATCGTGCCCAAGTGCCTGGTCAACCCCGACGGCAGCCTCGGCGACCGCAACGCGGTGAGCTGCGGCGCCATCGAGGAGAAGATGGGCATCCACGGCAACGCCACCTGCGTGATGAATTACGACGGCGCGGTCGGCTACCTGCTCGGCGAGCCGCACAAGGGCCTCAGGACCATGTTCATCATGATGAACGCGGCGCGGCTGGCCGTTGCGGTTCAGGGTTTGAGTCAGGCCGAAGTGGCGTATCAGAACGCGGTGGCGTATTGCAAGGAGCGCGCGCAGGGCCGTTCGTTGACCGGCGTCAAGCATCCCGACCAGCCGGCCGATCCGCTCATCGTCCATCCCGATATCCGCCGGATGCTGATGACGGCCCGAGTGTTCCAGGAAGGAGCGCGGGCGCTGTCCTACTGGGCGGCCTTGCAGGTGGACATTATCCGCAAGCACCCCGATCCGGAGACGCGTCGCAAGGCCGATGATCTGCTGGGCCTGCTGACGCCGGTGATGAAAACCTATTTCACCGACATGGGCTTTACCGCCGCCAATCTGTGCCTGCAATGCTTCGGCGGCCACGGTTACATCGCGCAATCGGGCATGGAACAGTTCGTGCGCGACGCCCGCATCACCCAGATTTACGAAGGGGCCAACGGCATCCAGGCGCTCGACTTGGTGGGTCGCAAACTGCCGGCCAACAAGGGTCGGGCCATCCAGCTCTTTTTCGCTATCGTGGGTGGATTCTGCGAGAAATACGAGGACAACGCCGCGCTGTCGCCCTTTGTTAAACCGCTAACCGAAGCCTTGGAGCGTTTGGTGAGCGCCACCCAGTGGCTGATGCGGCACGCCATCTCTAATCCGGACAACGGTGGCGCGGTATCGATGGATTATTTGTACATGATGGCGCTGGTGACGCTGGGCTATCAGTGGGCGCAGGTGGCGCGCATCTGCGAGAACCAGCTTTCCAACCCGGACGACGATAGCTTCGACCGCCAGTTCTATCGGAACAAGCTGGTGTGCGCCGAGTTCTTCATGGACAAGGTACTGCCGGAGACGATGACGCATCTGGCCCGGATCGAGGCCGGCGCCGAGGCGTTGATGACCCTGGACGCCGAGGCGTTTTAGAGGCCGTACAAAAAACGCCCCTCTCCCTTTGGGAGAGGGGTCGAGGGTCAGGGTGGTTTTTCAACGCCTTAAATCCCCAGGGGCCGTGTAAAAACGCCTCTCAAACGAGGGGCTGAATTGCAGCAAGGGTTCGGGTCAGAGCTTGCCCTGTTCCAGCTCGCCTTCCACGACCGCGCAAATCGCGGGATCGTCGATTTTCAGGAAGCTGCGCATGTAGGTCGCAGGGTCCCCGACGATTTGGGCGTGTGCATGAAATACATTCATGGCGGATACGTCACTTGCTCCACCCGTCAGACAGGACGCTATATATTACGCATCCGATGGGATCTCCCGGTCGGCGCACCCGCAAAACTTGGCAGGATCGATCATGACGCTCGCCCGTTATCACCTCGGCTGTCCGGTGTGGAGCAACCGCGACTGGGTCGGCGAGCTATTCGAGTCCACCGCCAAACCCCGCGATTTCCTGCGCCAGTATTCGGCGGTGTTCGACACGGTTGAAGGCAACAACTGCTTCTACGGTTTGCCCAGACCGGAAACCGTCCTGCGCTGGCGGGACGAGACCGCGCCAGGGTTTCGGTTCTGTTTCAAGTTTCCGCGCGCCATCAGCCACGAGCGGCGGTTGCGTGGGGTCGCGGCGGAAACCACCGAGTTCCTGAATCGGCTGACGCCGCTGGCGGAGGCCGGGCGGCTGGGTCCGAGCTTCCTGCAACTGCCGCCCAGTTTTGGTCCGGACGATTTGCCGGTGTTGCGCGATTATCTGACCGCACTGCCGGCCGGATTTCAGTCTGCGGTCGAGGTGCGGCACCGCGACTTCTTCGCCAAGGGCGAGGCGGAGCGCCAGTTAAACCGGCTGTTGCGGGATCTCGGCCTCGACCGGGTGATGCTGGACAGTCGCGCCCTGTTCGACGCCGATCCGATCGATCCGGATACCCGAGCCGCCCAGGGCAGGAAGCCGCGCCTGCCGGTTCACGCCATCAGCCTGGGGCCGCGCCCGTTCATTCGTTACATCGGCCATCCCGTCCCCGAGGCGAACCCGCCGTATTTGCAGCCTTGGCTGGACAAGCTTGAACTCTGGTTGAGCGAGGGCCGGGAACCGTATGTTTTCATTCACACCCCCAACAACCGGCAGGCCCCGCGCCTGGCCCGGCTGTTTCACGAACTATTGCGCGCGCGCTGTCCCGAGGTGGGCCTGCTGTCGCCTTGGCCGGCGGCGGCGCGCGACGCGGGCTAGCGGTCGGTCCGATGGGCAAGGGAGAAGAGGAATCAGCCGTATTCCCGCCGCCGTTACGGAGGCGGATTTGACCGTTCGCTGTAACGGGACGACCAGCGATCGCGGCGTTCGACTTGGGCGCTTTCGCCGTTGCCGTTTATCGCCCGGCTGACGCTTTCCAACCCGTGCCGCACTTCCGACTCCACCGCCGTGCCGGTGCGGCTGACCCAGCGGGTGAGCGTCTCGGCTTGGCCGCGGATACCGCCGGTCGCGCCCGCCGCCGGATTGGAGCGGCTCACCAGTTCGATGGGCGGTTTGGTGGGAGGAATGGTTCGCGCGGTGTTGGAGTGGCTCACCAGCTTGATCGGCGGCAGGGCTGGTGGCGATTGCGAGCGCGATTTCAGTTCGATCGGCGGTAGCGTCGGCGCTGCGGGTCGCGAGCGTGATGTCAGTTTGATCGGCGGCAGGGCCGGGGCCGCCGGTTGCGGCCGAGGGGCGGTGCGGGCGATTGATGGTTTGCCGGACGCGGCGACCGGTCGAGTCGCGCTCGAAACGGCGGGGACGGCCTTTGCGGTACGGTTGGCGCGGGTGGCCGGAGTGATTTTTGCGGTGCGGCGCGACGCGGCTCGGGCGGAGATCGGCGCGGTCGGCGCGACCGATTTCGGCGCCGGTTTCGCGACCCGTAAATCCGGCTCGGGCGCGCGTGCTTCGACGGCGGGCAGGGCGGGGACCACTCGGGCGGTTCTCGCCTTGGTCGAGCGCCTGGGCCGAGCGGGCGGGGTGGGTTCCGGCGCGACGGGCGCGACGGGCCTGGGCGGCGTGGCGGCAATCGCCGGTTCGATGGGTTCGGCCTCATCCGGAGCAGCGCTGCCCGCGACCGGCGCGGCACCGTCATCCCGGAGCGGTTCCGGCGCGACCGGGGAGATCGGCGGCGCTGGCGCGGCGGCGACCGTGGCGGTTGGCGTTTCGGTCGGGGCCGGTTCCGCCGGCGGCGCGACCGGCGGCGCAACGTCGAGCGCCGCCGGGGCGCTGGCGACAGCGGCTGGCGATTCCTCGCGATCCGGTCGGCTCTGGCCGGAAGGCTGGAGGAGGAGGGTCCAGGCCAGCGCGCCCGCCAGCCCCAGCAGCCCGGCCAGGCCCACCGATCGCCGCAACCAGGGTGACAGGACCGGCGCGGCGGCGTGGCGGGGATGCCGGGGCGGCGAATCGGCCAGCGGCGGCAAATCCCAGTTCGGTTCCGCGACTGGTGCGGGCAGGATGGGTTGGCCGGCGCGCGCCGCGTCCAGCACGGCGCGGATGGCGGCGCTGTCGGTCGGCCGGATGGCGGGGTCGCGCGCCAGCAATTGCTCGATCAGATCGGTCAACAGGGTCGCCGCGCCGCCGTGCCCGTGCTCCGGTAACACCGGCACCGTCCAGAACTCGACGGATCGCCGTAGCCGTTCCCGCTCGTCTCCGGTGAGACCGCCGCCCAATTGCTGGCGCTGCTGGCCGGCGCCCTGCTGGCCGTGCAGGGCCAGCAACTGGCCGAGCCGGCGCTGGGCCTCGGTGGTCGGCTGTTCGGTGATGAGGGTGAACAGCAGCAGCCCCAGGGCGTAATAGTCGGCGCGGTAGTCCACCGCGTACTCGCAGCCGCCCGCGTCTTGGCCGACCGGCAAGGCCTGTTCCGGCGCCATGGTGGCGGGGGTGCCGATGAACGAACGGGTGCTGTCGCCGTTCTCGCGTTTGAGCGAACCAAAATCGGCCAGTTTGAGCAGATCGCCGTCGTCGCCGACCAGAATGTTGCTGAGCTTGAGGTCGCGGTAGACGAAGCCGGCGCGGTGGATGACCTCCAGGCCGTTCAGAATTTGTCCGGCCCAGTCGAGAATGCGTTCCAGCGCCTGGGGTGGCGCGCCGTCCCGTCGCTGCTGTGCCAGCCACTGGCCGAGGTTGGCTTGTAACCGCTCCAGCACCAGCACCGGCTGATGGTCGATTTGACCGTGGTCGAGCAGGGCGACGATATGCCGCGACTGTTCGGCGCTCAGACCGTCCAGAAATGCGATCTCCCGCTCCAGGTGCGCGCGCCAGTGACCTTGCAGGGTGGGATCGGCCTGGGACATGGCCTCGGCGTTGATGAACTTCAGCGCGACGGCGCGTCCGGCCCCATCGCTGGCCGCCCAGACCTGACCGTAGCTGCCGGTGCCGGTCGAGAGAACGGTGCCGAGCCGGTAACTCCGGCCGTTGATCGCGATCTGTTCGCCGCTTTGCATGGGGCATTCTCCGGACTGGCCTGCTCGGGGTGAAAGAGTAATCCAGTAAACTAATCGGTGGCCATCGGGTCAAGCGACTCCACTACTTTCATCATCGCACATGAAATCTGTATCGACACTGAATCGCGCCGCGCCGCGCCGGTTGTTGCCGTCCGTCCTGTTCGTGCTGGGCGTGGCTCTCGGCATGGGGGCGTTGTGGGCGCAACTGGCGGCGATCTACGCGCGGCCGACATCCTTGCCGGCGCCGCCGGCGCGGTTGCCGGCGGGTTTGCCGGCGGAGGCGGTGACCATTCCCGCCGGCAATGGGTTTCAACCGGTGGTTCCAAGACGCGGGCTGCTGCTGGTTCGGGGACCAGTCCGACTGATCGGCCAGCAGGATCTGTCCCTGTGCGATCAAAGCGCCGATTCTGCCGCTGGCCCCGTCATGGCGCCGCTGTACGTCGGCTGGGACTGGCGGTGGCTGCGGGAAGCCGCCGCCGCCAACCGCGCCGCTCGTCCCCCCCGGCCGGCGGATCAGGGGTTGAGGAACTCGCTGCTGGACGATGGTCCCGGCGGGGTGGATCTACCGGCTTTCGTGGTGACTTCGGAGCCGGCGGGCGCGTCGCTGCGGCCGTATGCCGGCGAGGGATCGTTGCGGGTGACCTTGCATGATCGCCGGCCGGTAGGGCTGCTGGCGGATACGGCGGAAATGGGCGAGGGGCCGACGCTGGCGTTTCGACGCGATCTCTGGCTGTTGTGGAATGCCGGGCCGGCCGCTGCCGGGCGCTGGGATCACGCGCTACGGGTGCGGGTGCTGGCGGAACGCGCCTGTCGGTTCGGGCTGCTGCGGATCGGTGTGTACGGTCCTCCGCTGGCGGGTGCCGGCGTCGCCGGCGCGGAGCCGCGAACCGTGTTGTGGTATGCGGGCGACGGCACGGTGCGGGAGTTTCACTTGGCTCCTGGCCGCTACGCGCCGGCCGCTCCGCCGCCGCCCCGCGAAGACGCCGAGCTGTTCGAGCGGTCGCTGGCCACCGGATTGCTGCGGCCGGGCGAAGATGGCCGGATCGCCATCGCGCCGGCCGATCTGCCGTTGCGCCGCGCGTTCGCGCGCGCTCGACCCGAGTTGCTGGCGCCCCGCGACGGCGAGCACGACTGGCTGGAAGGACCCTGGGACGGCGAGATTCAGCGCCTGCACCAGACGCTGCATTTTAGCAACGCCGGCCGCTACGTGCGTCGCCAGGTGGCGACGTTCAACGCCCGCCAACTGCTGGCGGCGGTGCGCTGGCGGCCGGCTGCCGATCCGAGTGGAGACTGGCGGGCGGATTGGGGGGAGGCGTCGCTGGCGCTGACCGGTTCCATGCCGTTGCTGGCCGGGCGTCTGTTCGTCGAAGCGCCGCACGGCTGGCAACCCTGGCGGCGAGTGGCGCGCTGGCCGGCGCTGGAGCAGCGAGGGCCGGTACGATTCCGGCTGGGCCTGCCGCGAGCGGCCCGGCCCGGCGAGCGCTTGGAACTGCTGGTGGTGGGGGGGCCGCCGACCGTGGCCGGCGCCGCGGTGCTGGCCAGCGCGCCGCGCTGCCTGGACGCGCGGCCCTGCACCGAGCGGGACGCGCTGGCCCACTGGTTGCGACTGGAAATGCAGGAAGGCGGGGCCGGCTTGGATCTGGTTTTTCAACCGCTGCCGGCCAAGGCGTTCCCCGATTTGTACCGTTATGATTTTGCCCACATCCAACGCGCCGGCGACCGTCTGTATTGGCGCGACACCCCCGTGGCCGGCGGCGGCGATCCGTCCCGGCCGGCGCCGGCCGAGGTGACGCTGCGCGACCGGGAAGGGACCCCGCTGTGGGAGACCGGCCAGCCGACAGGAGCGATGTGGGATCTGGGGTTGGCGGCGCTGGTCGGACTGGACCCAGCCCATGCCGGTTCGGTGGGCGGCGTGCTGGCGCGGTTGGGCGAGCACGGCGCGGCGACGGTCGAGGCTCGCCTGACCGTGGATCCCCGCTTGCAACGGGCGGCGCGGCGGGCGCTGCTGGCGCGGTTGCCGCCCGTCGGCGACGGGGCGGGTGAAACCGATGCCCGGCGGGAGGAGCGCGTGGCGAGCCTGATCGCGCTCGATGCTGATCGGGGGGATATTTTGGCCGTGGCCGGCAGTCCGGAACCGCCGGCCGGCATCGTCTGGAGCGATTTGTCTGCGTTTGTGGCCGCCGTGCGGCCGCGCCGCAGCCCGCTCTGGGTTCGAGCCTGGCAGCGCGATGGCGACGGGCTGGAGCCGGCCGGATCGGCGTTCGAGCTAGCCGATGCGTTGTTGCTGGAACGGGAAGCCGGCCGCCGGCCGCGACTGGCGGCGGCGCTGGCGGGCCTGACCGCCGGCGAGCTGGCGCAATGGCCGCCGGCGCGGGCGCAGGGGTTTGCGGCGGACGCGGCGTGTTATCTGGCCCGCGTCGGGGCGCGCGAACCGTCGGTGGTTTGCGACGAGCAGGGCGCGGGCGGTGGGCATGCCGTGCTGGAACGGATGCGGCGCCACGGCGACGAACGGTATGGCCTGGTGCAGGCCTTGCGCGATGCCTCGCGCGCCTGGTTTGCCTGGTGGGTGGAAACCACCGACGCCACGCTGCTGGACGACGCGGGATCGTCGGGGCTGGCCAGCGCGCGGGCGCTGACGCCAGCGGCGCTGCGGGGAGTGCGGCCTCTGCTGGATGTCGCGGCCGAACTCGGTTTCGATTCGGCCCAGGATCTGGATGGCGGCCTGTTGCCGGCCGGCCTGATCGCGGCGAACGATGTCCTGCGGGCCAGCCCGGCGGTGTTGGAACCGATGACCGACCGCGAGCGGGTCCGGCGCGTGGCGCTGGGACAGGGCGCGTATGTCACGCCGCTGCATCTGGCCGAGCTGGCGGCGGCTATCGCCACCGGCCGGCGGACGCCACCGAGCGTGTTGGCCGAACTGAACGGTCAACCGGCGCGGGAACCGGTGGCAACCGCGCTGGACATCGCCACCGACCGGATCCGGCGGGGCATGCGGCTGGCGCTGGGAGAGGAGCCGCTTCGCACCGCTTTCGCGGGTTCGCGCCTGGATGCGATCCGGCCGGCGCTCTACCTGAAAACGGGCGCCGCGCGGGTGGATTCCACGGGAACGGTGTCGAATGCCTGGCTGGCGGGCTGGCTGGAGCCGGGCGCTCTGCCGGGTGAAAATCGGCGCCTGGCGTTCGCCTGTCTGATCAGCCCCGCGACCGGTCCCGACGGCGTGGAGTGCGCCGGGTTGACGGCGGCCTGGCTGGCGGCGCTGGCCGAGTCGAAAGACGATGGGTGAGTCCGGGCGTTGGATCGGAAGCGGTCTTGTCGATCGGCGCGGCGCGGCGCGGCGGGCCGGTCGCGGGTGGCTGGCGTTGATCTGGCTGCTGCCGGCGCTGGCGATGGGGTGGACGGTGTATCGGGCGCCGGCCTGGCTGGAACCCCGCGTGCTGACCGTCGCCCTGGAACCCGGCCAGGCGGTCCCGTTGGGCCGCGAGGCGCTGCGAGCGCCGCAGGCTGACAGCGAGCACGTTCTGCTGCGGCGCGAAGCCGGCGGTGGCTGGCGGTTGACCAATATCGCCGCTGGCAAGCAGGTATTGTGGCGACCGGCTTGGGGCGGCGGCGAGCAGCCGATCCGGGAATGGCCGCTGCGGGCGGGAGCGGCGTTCGCCGTCGACGGTCAAATCTTTACCGTGCTCGGCACGGAAGGTGGGCGACTGGCGCTGCAAGAGGGCGGACGGCGCTGGGGTTACGATGGTGTTCGCTTGCGGCTGGAAGGTCAGCCGTTGCCCGAATGCTACCCGGATTGGCGGAACCGGTGGCGCGAGCGCCTGGCCGAACTGGGATGGCGCGGCCTGGTCCGGCGACCGCTGCGGCTGGGTGGCGGAGTCTATTGCGCCGACCGGCTGGGTTTGGCGGGCGCGCCGGTGGATATCGCGGTGGTGGCGTCCGCCGGTGCGGGTTTCGTGCTGCGCCCCGGCGAAGCCGGGCGGCCGGACGGTCCGGCGGTGACGGTGGCGGCGGGTACGCCCGGAGCCGAATCGCTGTGGCGGCGCTCCGTCCCGCTGGCGACCGGCGATGACCTGACGGTCGGTCGCACCCGGTATCGGGTGTTGCAAACCGCGCCGGCGCTGGAACTGGCGGTCGTAGCCCGCGCCCAGCGCTGGCCCACCTCAATATCCCCGCGTCCGGCCACGCCGCCGGTGGAGGTGCGCTGGCGACCGATGGCTTGGCTGTGGCCGTCCGACAGGGGCGCGTTGGCCTGGCCGCTGGGTCTGGCGCTGCCCCTGCTGGCGCTGGGGCTGGTCTGGCCGGCGCGGGCGGGAGAGCGCTGGCGGGTTGCGGGGGCGCTGGCGCTGGCCGGGGGCGGTGTGGGCCTCCATCTGAGCAGTTTGACCGTTCCGGTGCTGTGGCCCTACGTGCTGGCGTGGCCGGCGCTGCTGCTTTGGCTGATGGCGGTACGCTCGCCGTGGAGCATTGGCTTGCTGGTCGTGCTGACGCTGTTGCTGGGCGGCGGGTGGGTGACCCTGCTACAACTGGGAACGGGCGCCGAGGAATCCGGCTGGCCGCGCTTCGGCGGCAACGCGGCGCTGGCTGGAGCGTTCGGCTGGCTGGCGTGGGCCGGGTGGATCGTCTGGCGCTGCTGGCGGCCGGACGGCGGGCTGGGTTTACGGCGGGTGCGCCGGGGGTTACTGTCGCTGTGTGGCGCGGCGCTGGCCTTGCTGGCGGCGCAGGCCGCTTTGGGCGACGAGGGCGGTTGGAGCGGTTTCCAGCCGTTTGAGCTGGTCAAGCTGGCGCTGGTGCTGGCGGCGGCCCATGCGCTGACGGTCGGTGCGGGAGAGGGGATCGCCCGAAAACCCTCCCGGTGGCCGCTCTCTTTGGGGCCGGTGCTGTTGTTGCTGGCGGCGAGCGGTTTTGCGCTGGGGGTCCTGCGCGATTTTTCACCCTTGGTTTTGTTGCTGCTCTGGGCGCTGGCCTTGGCATGGAGCTACCTGCGGGTGCATCCTCGGTCGGGTTGGCGGTGGGGCGGCCGATTGGCGCTGCTCGTGCTGGTCGGGTCGCTGGCGAGTGGGGTGATGTGGTTGCGCCAGCAGCCGGACAGCTTCCCGCTGGATTTGAAGCCGATCCGGATTCGGGCCTGGGCGGCGCCGGAGCAGTACCCGCACGCCGGCTATCAACTGCGCCGGGCGTTGGAGGCGATCCGGGCCGGTGGCTGGACCGGCACGGTTTGGAGCGATGGGGCCAACGGGCGGGTCATGACGGTTCCCCTGGTGGAAAACGACTTCACGCCGACGTTTTTCCTGAACCGCTACGGCGGTCTGGCGGCGCTGGTGCTGGCGGCGGCGCAGACGGCGTTTGTTCTGTTGCTGCTGGCGATCGCCGATCGCGCGTTGAGGCGGACCAACCGCGATGACCGGCGGTCGGCGGCGTCTGGCCATTTCGCCTATTTCGCGCTGTGCGGCGGGGCGGCCTTGCTCGGCGCGCATTTTCTGGTTTCATGGGGCGCCAATCTGGGATTTTTGCCGGTGATGGGGCAGCCGATGTCGCTGCTCTCGGCCGCCGGCAGCCATCTGGTGCTGTTTGTGCTGCCGGTCGTGGCGCTGGCCGTCGCGATTGAGGAAGGAGAGTATGACCACTCACCCTAATGCTCTGATCGCCTCCGATTACGTGATCTGCGTGACCTTGCGCGCGGTGCCGGATGTCTTTAACGCCGAATGGTTGTGGGACCGGGTCCGGGGCGGCCAGGAGGGCGTGTTGCTGCTGGAAGCGCTCAAGCGCCATCCGCGGCGTATCGCGCGCTCCTCGGGCCAGCGCCAGGAGACCTACTACAGCCATGTCGTCATCCGGATTCCGGAACGCGATTACGTGCGCGACGAACGGTTGGAGGAGGGCTTTGGCCGCCGTTTGCTCCTGCAAGAATTGCGACGTTTGCACGAGCGGGAACTGGGTCGTCACTTGGCGGAGAACGCCGCGATCCGCTATCGGCTGGATCTGGACCCGGTGCTGCGACCGGGCGAGGTGCAAGCGCTGTTCGGCCGGGCGATCCATCTGCCGGCCGACGATGAGTCGCCGGCTTTTCGAATCGAGGTGACGGCCGACGGGCAGAGCGACTGGCGGGAAGTGGGTCCGATCTATCCCGGCCAGCGGCTGACGCTGCTGAATGGCGACCGGCACGCCAGCAGCTTCGCGGTGGTGGCCTGGCCGTTCTCGGGCGGCGAATCGGTATTGCTGCTGCAACGGCCCGGGGCGACGGCCCTGATGGACGTAATGGAAGAACCGCCGGCCTGCCTGAACCTGACCGGCGACGGCCAGGGCGGCTTCGTGGCGCGCGACCATCGCGGCCGGGGCCTGCGCCTGCGGATCGTGGCGCTGGCGGCGGACGCGGGACTGCCGACGGTGCGGGAGCGGGCTCGATTCGATCCGGAATCGCGGCCGGACCAACAGTGCGCCGCTCTGCGTGCCGGCGCGGGCCGGTCGGCGCCGGGTTCGGAACCGTCTATCGTCGCGGACGGCGATTACACGGTGATCGATCATTGGGGCCGGCGCGAGCCGGTGTTGGGTATCCCGATCGATTTGGAGGGACCGTCCTCCACGCCGCCGGCCGGCGCAACGGAATCCACCCCGCCGCCGGCCCCGCCGGCCGGGCTCGACCAGCACACCTGGATTCCCCGGCGGCCGGCGGTGTACCTGCGGGTGGCGGGCGTTGCCCTGCAACGCTTGTCGACCTATGCGGCGGCCGGCATCAGCGACTGGCGGATTAGCTTCAGCCGCGCGGGCGGTCTGGTGCTGGACAACCATCCCGACGCCGCCGCCTGGCTGCGGATCGACAGCGCGGATCGGCTGTTTGGCGAGGTTTTGGGGTTGTCGGCGCCGCTGGAACTGCCGGGCGTGTGGCGGCCGTTTCCGGAACTGGAACTGGAATTTCTGGCCGCGCCGTCGTCGATGACGGCGCACTATCTCGGCTGGGTGCGGCTGCCGGCGCCGCTGTCGCTGCCGGTCCCACGCGAGCGGGCGGTGAGCTTCGGCCGCGGTTCGGAGGCGGACATCGCGCCGCGCCTGCTGGCCGATCCGCGCTCCCTGCGCTGGGAGGGCAAGCCGAACAAGACGGTCGGTATCAGCGCCGAATATCTGGGACTGTCGCGCCGCCACCTGCGCGTGCAAGCGCGGCGCGAGGATTGGTGGGTGCAGTTGGAAAGCCAGAACATGTCGGTTTACCGGCTGGCGCCGTCGGGCGAAGTGCTGGACGTGCTCAGCCCTGGCGTGGACACCGCCGCCGCCGCCAGACCGGGCGATTTGCTGGTGGCGGGGGGCTACGTGCTGGCGCTGGGGGCGGTGGAGTGAACGCCGCCGCGCTCCGGATCGGAAGCCTGCGGGTTCAGGGAGTGCCCGTCCGTCGAATTTGCATCTGCTTTGCTTCGAAGATCGGGGATGAAATCACCTCGGCTGCGGCGATGGCGAAATTGAGGTTCTGGCCGACTTTCAGCCCCATGGTGGCGACGCCGATCACGCTGCCATCCCGCAGGATGACCGGCCCGCCGCTGTTGCCGGGGCTGATCGGCGCGGAAATCTGAATGTAGCGGACCCCATCGATCTCGCGCAGCCCGCTGATCACGCCGGTTGAAAACGTGCCTTCCAGACCGTAGGGGTTGCCGATCACGAACACGTCCAGACCGATCAGATCCTGGTTGTAGGTTTGGTTGAGAACAAAGCTGTCCACGCTTTTGAGGGAGGTCGCCAGCGATGCCAGGTCCGGTTCCCGGCTGCGCTTGCGGACGCGGGCCACCGATTCCCGGTCGCCGCATCGAACCGCCAGATTCTCGGCTTTGTCGATAACGTGGTTGTTGGTGATGACCAAGCCGTCTCTGGACACCAGCAGGCCGCTCCCCAGATTGGCGGTTTTGCCATCCTGGAAGGTGACGATCAGACAGGTGAGCGGCAGGCTGCGCCGGTAAATGCGTTGCCCCGGATTGCCGTTATCCGCCGTCCCCGGTGCGGCGGATCCCGTTGTGACGGGGTCCGCCGGTTGGGCCAAGGTGGCCAAACTCTGCTTTAGCGAGCCGAGCAGGTTGTCGGTCGCCGTGGTCGGCCGTTCGGGCGCGACCGGCGCGGCGGGGAGCGAAGTAGAACCAGTCCCTGGCCGGACCGGCGCGGCGGGTTGGGAGGGAAGGACAGGGGATGGGGCGGGCGGGGCGGCGGACGCGGGCCGCGCCGCCCGCAAGGCTTGTAACGCGCCGATGCGAATGGCGTCCGCCGGATCGGCGGTGGCCAGTTGCCGCAGTTGCTCGGCCACCTGTGGCCGGTCCTGGGCGAAGCGGTGGGCGTTGGCGAACGCGCCGGTCGCCCGGCGGGCGTCGCCCTGCTGGCCGTAGACCTGTCCCAGCGTGAGCCAGGACGCCGAACGGGCCGGCGCCAGGGACAGCGCGTAGACCAGCAACCGTTCCGCCTCCTTGAAACGACGCGATCGCAGGTAGGTCAGGCCGAGCGCGCCGGCGATTTCCGGATCGGTGGGATCGGCGATGAAGGCTTGGCGAAACGCCGCCAGCGCTTCCTTGAGTTGGCCGCCCGCCAACCGTTCCTGGCCGTGCTGGTTGAAAGGGTGGGCCTGTCGGGCATCGCCCGGCTCTGGCCGGGGTAGGTTTTCCATCTGTTCCCGGAAGGTCAGCACGCCGGCCTCGTCGGCGGCGCTGGCCAGGGCGATCATTTGCTGGACGTAATAGTCGATCGTTTCGTATTGACCGGCGACGGCGGGCAGCGCGCCGGCCAGGGCCAGGGCCAGGGCCAGGGCCAGGGCCAGGGCCAGGCTGCGGGTGAAAGACGGAAAATTCATGGCGTGTGGATGGGGTTCGGCGCGCTGTTCATCGGGACAATGCCGCCGGGGTTGGTCGGTAACGGCGGGACGATGACGGCCTCCGCCGGCAGATGGAACAGCCGCAAGGTTTTCAGGGCGGCGTTGCGCAGGATGTCGGCCGCCTCGTTTTCGGCGATGTTGCGCAGGATTTCCTCGGCGCGCATCTGGTTTTGGGCGAAGCGGTAGGTGTTGGCCAGGGCGCCCAGCGCGCGGTCGGCATCGTTTTCCAGGCCGTACACCTGAGCGAGCTGGAACCAGGCCACGGCCCGGCTGGGTTCGAGGGCGAGCGCCTGCTGCAGGGCGGTCTCCGCTTCGGGGAATCGGCCCATCTTGCGGTAGATCAGCCCCGCATAGTTGACGGCGTCGGCGTTGCCGGGGTCGTCCCGGCTCGCCTGCTGGAAAGCCGCGAGCGCCGCGTCCAGCCCCTCCTGCCCGAATAGAGTCAGACCGCGCTGGAAGGCGGCGCGCGCCGCCGCCGGGTCGGGCGCCGCCGGCCGTGGGTTCTGCTCCAGCATCCGCTGCATGCCCACCACCCCCTGCTCGTTGTCGGTGGCGGCCATTTCGATCATCTGTTGGACGTAATAGCGGTTTCGCTCGCTGTCCTGGGCCAGCACCGCCGGCGTCGCGGCGATCCACGCCGCCAGCAGCAGCGCCGGCATTCGGCAAACAGCGTTCATGCCCCGCGCCTCATGTTCCTCGCCTCACAGATTCTTGATGGCGTCGTACTGCCGTTCCAGACTGAGCCGTTTCGAATCGGCCTGGGCGGCGGTCAGTTGACCCTTGTCGAGCTGGGTCTCGAATTCCTGAATGCCGCGATCCAACTGTTGTTGCTTGCGCTGCAACTCCGCCGTGCGCTGCTCGGTGGCGGATTTGGATCGCTTCAACTGATCGACCCGCTTGGCGAGCGCCCGGTTTCTGGCCTTAAGCGCGGCCAACTGGTGGCGCTGTTCGGCCACCTCGTCGGCTTTCATCCGCCGTTCGGCTTCCAGATAGGCGCCTTCTTCCCGCAGGGCGCGCAGTTGGTTCAGGCTGTCGTCCCGCTGCCCTTGCAAACCCTGCTGGCGCGTCTCGTAGTCGCCGGCCGCCAGCCCGCGCACGCCGCCGAAGAATCCGCCGCCGTGCGGGTCGTTGGTCGGATCGGTGGCGCAGGCTCCCAGCAGGAGCAAGCTCAGGATACTGGCGTAACCGCGTATGAATGCCATGATGGTGACCTCCCATCCGCCTTGTCCGCCGTCGGGCGGATAAGGGAGATGCCGTCGGGCGTGGTGGCTAAATGGACATGCTGTCGTAAATGCGCTGCAAGCTGGCGACGTTCTGGCTGGATTGCTGGCGGGTTTCCTTCAGGTCCACCAGGTTGGATTCCAGTTGGCGGGTATATTGGTCCTGTGGTCCCCGTTTCTGCCGGGATTCCTTGTAAACCTGATCGGCGTCGGCCAGTTGTTTTTCGGCCAGCGAGTTAATCCGCTTGGCCTTGGCCAGTTGTTTTTCCAGGCTGGCTTTCTGCTGGACGAGCGCGTCCCGCGAGGCTTTGCCCGCCCGGTATTGCCGCGCCAGTCGCTGCGATTCGCGGTCCAGTTGGGCGATTTCCTGGTAAAGCTGGCGGTTCTGGGCATCGGCTTCCCGAATGAACTCCTGGTTGCGACGGATTTCCGCGACCAGGAAGTCTTCCTCGCTGGCGTACTGGGCCTTGCGTTCGGCGATGGAACTGCCGATGCCGGCGCCGATCAAACCGCCGGCCGCAGCGCCGATCAAGGCGCCCCGGCCCCGGTTGTCGCTGACGGCGGCCCCGAGCAGGCCGCCCACGATCGCCCCGAACACCGCGCCCTGAGCGACGGTTGCCTGCTGGTCGTTCGGGGTGCCGTCGGGGTTGGTGGCGCAACCCGATAAGGCCGTGCCGATCGCGACGGCGACAAGCCATTTTCTGCCTGAATGGTGAACGTGCATGAGGGGCTCCCGGCCATGGTAACGGTTGGTTTTATATCCTTTGACAATTCTGGGAGAGGCCGGGTGCGAAATCAACGCGCCGTCCGTCCGGAGAAAATCACCGGGTGCGGCGCGGCCGGTTTGCCCGGTTCGGGATGAGCGGCCGGTGGCCTGTTAAGGTACCATTCAGCCGGTAGTGCGCAAATCTGCCAACGGCTCCAACTCTCCGAAAACCACTGCCCCAAATGATCGCAATATGAACTTCGCGCTTGCAATACGCTGGCTGGTCGAACGTGAAAGTAGATGTTGTTCCTGGGCGAAAATGATTTTGGCCGGCTGGGTTGGTCTGATCGCGCTGGCTGCCGCCGGAGCGGCGCTGGCGGAATCTCGCACCGCTTTGGTGGTCGGCAACGGCGCGTACCAGGATGCGCCGCTGAAGAACCCGGCCAACGATGCCCGCGATATGGCCGCCAAGCTGCGGGAACTGGGGTTTCAGGTCATCGAACGGCTCGATGCCGACCGTCAGAGCCTGCGGCTGGCGCTGCGGGAATTCGAGCAGCAATTACGGCAACGGCGCGGCGTCGGCCTGTTTTATTACGCCGGGCACGGCGTCCAGATCAAGGGACAGAACTACCTGATTCCCATCGGCGTCGATATCCGCCAGGAGTTCGAGGTGCCCGATGAGGGCGTCGATGCCGATACCGTGTTGCGGGCGATGGAGTCGGCCGGTAACGAGCTGAACATCGTGATTCTGGATGCCTGCCGCAATAATCCCTTTAGCCGCGGTTTTGGCGGGGGGCGAGGTCTGGCGCCGATGGAGGGGCCGGCCGGGACCTTTATCGCCTACGCTACCGCACCCGGCGCGGTCTCGCAGGACGGCGCCGGCCGGAATAGCCCCTACACTCGCCATCTGCTGGCGGCCATGAGCGTGCCCGGCCTCAACCTCGAACAGGTGTTCAAGCAGGTGCTGGTGGCGGTGGAACGAGAGAGTGGCGGCGGCCAGATCCCCTGGGTTGCCTCCTCGCTGCGCGGCGAGTTCTACTTTGCGCCGGCCGTTGCGTCTCCCGCGTCTCCCGCGTCTCCCGCGTCTCCCGCGTCTCCCGCGTCTCCCGCGTCTCCCG
>JAPUDV010000055.1:195536-257655 GCA_027492875.1 Candidatus Competibacteraceae bacterium
CCGGTCCGCGGCCTGGAACACCGCCGACCGGCGAGGCTGCCCCGGTTGCGGCCGCGCCCTCGATGGATAACCAGCCATCCGATCGGCCGGCGTCCGCGCTGCTGGAACCGGACTGGGTGGCGGTGCCCGGCGCTGGTTTCGCAATCAGCCGCAGCGCGATCCGCCTTGAGGCATACCGTCGTTTCGCCGAAGCCAGCGGCCGGACCGCGCCGCCGCCCGGCGCGGTATCCGACGGTCCGGCGCGGGTGACCTGGAGGGAAGCCATGGACTACGCCGCTTGGCTGTCCGCGCAAACGGGCCGTGCCTACCGCCTGCCGGCCGAACTGGAATGGGAGTACGCCGCCCGCGCTGGCGTGATGGCTCCCGCGCTGGATTCGGATGGCCCAGCCCGGGAGTGGACCTGTTCCGCATACCGGCGGGAATACGAGGGTCAGGAGCGGCGTTGCGCCAGTCGCTTGCCGGATGCGGTGGCAATCCGTGGCGGCAACTGGCGGGCGGGCGCCGATCCGCTCAGCGACGATCTGGAGTTTCGGTTAGTGCGGCAGCCCTAGCCGACGCGAGCCGGGCGGCGCTCGTGCCCCCGGACGGTCGTTTACCGGATGGGGCTACCCTGTTTGAGCTGTGGAATCGCCGTTTCGAACCACCCCGGCGCTATGCGCCACCCCTCCTGGTCCAAGGCGGGGAAATTTCACAACGGATTCGGGAGCGCTATATCAGCGATTATTCCAGCTTGCTTGCGGCGAACGCGATCCGTTCGAGGCCGGTGCGGGGCCGGTGCTGGAGTTGGGGATCGGCGGGGCCGGCGTGGTGGCTGGTTGCTGGACGATGGTCGGCGTGGGCGCGGTGGTCGGCTGCTGCATCACCACCACTGACGGATGGGGCGTGCACTGGGTCATCAGGGTGGTAATGGCGGTAGTTAGCGAGCCAAAGGCTATGACGAGCGTGGCGTAGGTCTTGAGTTTTTCGTGCCTGTCGTGAGGGGGCGCTGGCGCGGGTGGCCCAACCGGGGCCGGAGGTGGCGTTGGTCCCGGCGCCGGTACGGGCGTGGGTTCCGGCGTGGGTATTGGCGCCGGGGCTGGAACTGGCGCCGGCCGTCTGGTGACCGGCGCGGCTTCATCGCGGTTTTCGTCGTCCCCCACGTCGACGCCGAAGGTATGGGCCAGCGCGCCCAAGTCCTGTTTCAGACCATCGCCCCTGGCCCGAATTTTCCACAGGTCGCCATGGCGGTAGACCTCGGCGAGCAGCAGCGAACGACCGCTGACAGGTTCCGCCAGTCGGAATCGAGCGCCATTGCCCGCGGCCGCCGTCGCCTCGAGCGTGAGATGGTTCACCGATTCGAAATCACCGTCGTTTAGAGTGGCGGTAATCACACATTTCTTGATCACGACGGGTAGTTGATTCAGATCGATCAAAAAGACGGCGTGTCGTGGATCGAAGCGGATGGCGCCGCTGGGGCTGCTGGGTTGGTTGTAGAACAAAAACCAGGGATCGGCGGGCACCTGTTCGCGGGCATCCAGCGCAAAGCAGGCAAAATCAATCTCGCTCGGAGCGGCGTGCCAGCTCAGGTGGATTCGGATCTTGCCGGAAGCGGCCAGCGGCGCGTTAGCGCCCTTGATCAGTTCTTTCATGCCAGTACGCGGAAATCCATCTCAATATTGCCAGGATTATACAACCATAACGGCCAGCGGCGTGTGGGCGGGAGGGATCGCGCGAGGGTACGCTAAGTGTCGGGCAACGGACCTCGCCGCCGGGTTGTCCGCGCGGACGGGCGGCGTCTGTCGACCGAATTGGTATGGAAGCAGGTCGCCCGCGCTGGATTCGGACGGCCAAGCCCGAGAGTGGATCTGCTCCGATCATCGGCGGGAGTGCCAGGGTCGGGAACAGCATGACGCCCGCCCGTTACCGGCGGAGGTGGCGATCCGCAACGGCAACTAGCGGGCGGGCGCCGATCCGCTCAGCGACGATCTGGAGTTTCGGTTGGCGCGGGAACTCCAGCCGGATCGAGCTAGGTGGCGCTCACTCCTGTTGGACGGTCACCAGCCCTTTGGGTTGACTGGCGAAGTAGCTGGCGAGATCGGCGACGTCCTGCGATGACAGCGGCTTGGCCATGCCGCCCATGATCGGGTTCTTGCGGGCGCCGCTCTGATAATCCCCCAGCGCCTTGCGCAGATAATCCTGGTGCTGGCCGGCCAGCCGGGGATAAAGGGAAATGTTGCCGTTGCCGTCCGCGCCGTGACAAGCCGCGCAGGTCACGCTTTTGGCCTTGCCCGCGGTGGCGTCGCCCTGAACCGGGTAGGGCGCGGCGGCGGCGGGGAAGCTAGCCAGATAGGCAGAGATGTCTTGCATAGCCTGCTCGTCGAGCGAAAAGGCGTTGGCATGCATGGTGGGGTGCTTGCGTTCGCCGGACTGATACGCCTTGAGCGCGGCGATGATGTAGTCGGCGTGTTGGCCGCCCAGCCGGGGGACGTGATAGGTGGGGTAGGCGTTGGTATAGCCGGGGATGGCATGACAGCCGGCGCAAGTCGCGAACTTGGATTTGCCGGCGGCGATGTCGCCAGCGGCCTGCGCGCCACCGGCCAAAATGCCGCCAATCCCCAGTACCAACAATTGCCGCAGTACGGATCGGATCATATCGTCCTCTTCAGTGGATTCCCGATTGGAGTTATTTGAAATGCGGTAACGCGCTGTTCGGCGTGCCCGGTCAAGGAGTTTGCTGCATTGCATGATCCTGCAAAAGCCTTGAAAAATCAAGTGCTAAAACAAGGTTTGAGCATTGGGCATCGTCGGGAAATTCGCGCGTAATTTCTAACGATAGCCGCCTCTCCGTCAGGTATCAATCATCGAGGCCAATTTCTTTCATCCAATGTGTGCGGGCGCGCTGCCTTGCCCGGCTTTTTCTCTTCGAGAGCCCCGTGGCGTTGGGGGGATTCTCGATACTTCTCCCCGTCGGAAAGGTTGGCGAGGTCCTTCAAGCCCGGCCTGCTGATCGCCCGGCTCAACGCCCTGATGCTCTACGCGACCCTCGCCAAGGGGCCTGCCCTTCGATCAGCAGGTCAATTCCACCCGTCGGTTCATGCGCGAACTGAACCGGCTGGGCGTCACCAGCGCCATCGACGCCGGCGGCGGCTTTCAGAACGATCCCGACGATTATCGGGTCATCGAGCAGTTGGCGCGGGAAGGCCAATTGACGGTGCGCCTCGCCTACAACCTTGTTTACCCAGAAGCCGGGGCGGGGGGATGATTTTTATCGCCACAACGGCGCCGGCGAGATGCTGGTGTTTTCCGCCGCCGACTTCGAGGATTTTCTGGAGCCTCGTCCCGATCTGCCGGCGGCGATTGGAAACGCGCTCGGGCTGGCGCTGCTCTGGTTCCCCTGAGCTGGCGGTTCAAACTGGCGCGCGGGGAGGGTGTCGACCGGTCGCCTTCGCTGCACTGACCGGCGCCGGTGACTGCCGAATCCGTGGAAATGGACCGGGGACCGGTGCTGGTTACCCTCGAATACCAAGTCGATCCGGCCGATGCTATCGCCTTCGCTCGGACGATGCGCGAGGTGGCTCGCATTCGCCGTCGCAACGGCGCCGTATCCTGGGGCTTGTTCGACGACGCCGAAAATCCGGGGAAGTGGCTGGAATTCTTCATCGACGAATCCTGGGTCGAGCACCTGCGCCATCACCGGCGGATGAGTCGGGCCGACGTGGACATCGAAGCGGCGGCGCGGCGGTTTCTGGTCGATGGAACCGCGCCGACGGTCCGGCATTTCCTGGCGCCGGAACGGTAAGGTGGAAGGGATGGGAACCGGCGCTGCTTTCGCATGAGCCCAGCGTTTGGCCAATCCGGGGGCCGGCTCGGACCTGATCAAGTAAACAACAGGTATTTTTATCAACTATTTTTATTTTTAGACAATCCTTTACAGTGAAAATGAGAATAAATATCATTTGATCGGTAGCCGTGTTCAAGTAATACCGTTTCTGAATAGAATTGAGCTGTTAGCCCAGCATCCAGGCTCATTGTTGGGCAACGCTACGCTTTTTCCCAACCTACGACCTACAGGCAATAGCGTAAAATCTATACAGAATTGGTATAAGTTCTTCTCAACAGGACTCAAATTCCCGGAGGGGCTCATGCCCACGTTGTCGAAACCCCGCATTTTATTCCCCGTGCTCTGCCTGTTGTCCGGCATGCTGGCGTCGCCGCTGCTGGTGGCCGGGGAGGTCAACATCTATTCGGCGCGCAAGGAGGATTTGATCAAGCCGTTGCTGGACGATTTCAGCAAACAGACCGGCATCACCGTCAACCTGGTGACCGGCAAGGAAGAGGCGTTGTTGCCGCGCCTGCAAAGCGAGGGCGCCAATACCCCGGCAGATGTGCTGCTGACCTCGGATGCTGGCCGACTGGCCGCCGCTCGCCAAGCGGGTGTGTTGCAAGCGGTACAATCCGAAGATCTCGCAAAGCACATTCCAGCCGCCTATCGCGATCCCGAGGGTTACTGGTACGGACTATCGGTCCGCGCCCGGCCGATCATTTACGCCAAGGACCGGGTCAAGCCGGCGCAACTCTCCACGTATGAGGATCTGGCCGCGCCGCAATGGCGGGACAAGGTGTGCGTGCGCTCTTCCGACAGCATTTACAACCAGTCGCTGGTAGCAGGGATGATTGCCCATCACGGCGAAGCCAAGACCGAAGCCTGGGCCAAAGGTCTGGTCGCCAACTTCGCCCGTTCGCCCAAGGGCGGCGACCGCGATCAGATCAAGGCCGTGGCCGCCGGCGAGTGCGACGTGACCCTGGCCAACACCTACTATCTGGGCGGCATGGTGAACTCGCAAGACCCGGCGGAACGGGAAGCAGCGGCCAAGGTGGCGGTGTTCTGGCCCGATGCCAAGAGCGCCGGCGTGCACGTCAACGTCAGCGGCGCCGGCGTGACCGCTCACGCCCGCAACCGCGATAACGCGCTCAAGTTGCTGGAGTTTCTGGCCAGCGATTCGGCGCAGCGCTGGTATGCCGACGTGAATAACGAATATCCGGTCAATCCGGCCATTCCGCCCAGCGCCACCCTCGAATCCTGGGGCACGTTCAAGGCCGATACCCTCAACGTGGCCAAGCTGGGCGAACTGAACGCCGCCGCCGTTCGCTTGATGGACCGGGCTGGGTGGAAGTAGACCCGTCCCGGATGCCCATCCGCTCCGATGCTCCCCCGCGAGAGGAGAGGGGGCTCGGGGCACGGGCCGCGCGGATCGACCGCTGGACCTTGCTGGTGGTCGGCAGCGCTGTCTTGCTGGCGCTGCCGGTGCTGACCGTGTTCGTCGCCGCGTTGCACCCGGCGGGCGCGGTGTGGCGGCATCTGGTCGATACCGTACTGGCCGACTACGTCACGGATTCCGTTTCGCTGATGCTCGGGGTCGGCGCCGGCACGCTGTTGATCGGCGTGCCGGCCGCGTGGTTGACCGGCGTATGCGAATTCCCGGGTCGGCGGCTGTTCGAGTGGGCGCTGCTGCTGCCGATGGCGATTCCCGCCTATATCATCGCCTACACCTACACCGGCCTGCTGGATTTCGCCGGCCCGCTGCAAACCGCCTTGCGCGAGACTTTCGGCTGGACCCGGCACGATTACTGGTTTCCCGAGGTCCGCTCGCTGCCGGGGGCGGTCGCGATGCTGACGCTGGTGCTGTACCCCTATGTCTATCTGCTGGCGCGGGCGGCGTTTCTCGACCAGTCGGCGGCGGTGTTGGAAGTCAGCCGCAGCCTGGGCGCCGGTCCGTGGCGGCGTTTCTTCGGCGTCGCGCTGCCCCTGGCGCGGCCGTCGCTGATCGCCGGGGTGTCGCTGGTGCAGATGGAGGCGCTGGCCGACTACGGCACCGTGCAGTACTTCGGAGTCAGCACCTTCACCACCGGCATTTTCCGGGTCTGGTTCGGGATGGGCGATGCCACCGTCGCCGCGCAATTGGCCATGGTGCTGTTGCTGTTCGTTTTTGTCCTGCTGGTGCTGGAGCGGCTGTCGCGGCGGCAGGCGCGTTTCCATCATACCAGCGCCCGCCAACAGCGGTCGCCGCGTCTGCCGTTGCGGGGCCAGCTCGGCGGGCTGGCGGTGCTGGCCTGCCTGATTCCGCTGCTGTTGGGTTTTGCGATCCCAGCCGGCGTCTTAGCGGTTTGGGCGGCACGGACCGCGCCGCGCGTGGTGGACGAGCGGTTCCTGCAACTGGCGGCGCACAGCCTGTTGTTGGCGGCGGGAGCGGCCGGGCTGGCCTTGCTGCTGGCGCTGCTGCTGGGTTACGGACAACGGCTGCGACCGCGTCCCCTGGTCCGGTTGGCGGTGCGCGGCGCCGGCTTGGGCTACGCGGTGCCCGGCACGGTGATCGCCATCGGAGTGATGCTGCCGTTCGCCGCCATCGACCGGAGCGTGGACGGCTGGGCGCGGGACTGGTTCGGCGTTTCCACCGGGCTGCTGCTGAGCGGGACGCTGGCCGCGCTGCTGTTCGCCTATTGCGCGCGCTTTCTGCCGGTGGCTCTGCACAGCGTGGAAGCGGGGCTGACCCGCATCCGGCCGAGCATGGACGATGCCGCCCGCGCGCTGGGGGCGACGCCCCGAGCGGTGTTGTGGCGGGTGCATGCGCCGATCCTGCGCGGCAGTTTGTTGACCGCGCTGTTGCTGGTGTTCGTGGACGTGCTGAAGGAACTGCCGGCGACGCTGATTTTGCGGCCGTTCAATTTCAATACCCTGGCGGTGCGGACCTACGAACTGGCCTCGGACGAGCGGCTGGCGGATGCGGCCAGTTTCGCCCTGGCCATCGTGCTGGCCGGCATCGCGCCGGTGATCCTGCTCAGTCGCGCCATCGGCCGCGCGAGGCCCGGACAATGACGCCCTTTCTCGAACTGATCGATCTCGATGTGGCCTATCCGACCCACAAGGTGATCCGGAATCTGACGCTGCGGATGAGCCACGCCGGTATCGGCTGCCTGCTGGGTCCCAGCGGTTGCGGCAAGACCACCCTGCTGCGGGCCATCGCCGGTTTCGAACCCTTGCGGCACGGTTCCATCCGGCTGGAGGGGGTCGAACTCAGCCGGTCCGACTGGACCCTGCCGCCGGAGCGACGGCGGATCGGCCTGATGTTTCAGGATTTGGCGCTGTTTCCCCATCTGAGCGTCGCTGACAACATCGCTTTTGGCCTGCGCGACTGGAAAGCGGCCGAACGGCGGGCGCGGGTGACCGAACTGCTGAAGCTGGTCGGGCTGGAAGAGTATTCCGGGCGCTACCCGCACCAGCTTTCCGGTGGCCAGCAACAGCGGGTGGCGCTGGCGCGGGCGCTGGCGCCGAGGCCACGACTGTTGTTGCTGGACGAACCGTTTTCCAATCTGGACGTGACCTTGCGCGAAGGGCTAGCGCGCGAGGTGCGAACCATCCTGTTGCGGGAGGGCGCCAGCGGCCTGCTGGTCAGCCACGATCAGTTCGAGGCGTTCGCCTTCGCCGACGAAATCGGCGTGTTGCATCAGGGCCGGCTGTTGCAGTGGGACAGCGCCTACAACCTCTACCATCGACCGGCCGACCGCTTCGTCGCCGATTTCATCGGGCAGGGCGTGTTACTACCCGGCCGGCTGGGCGGCGAGGGGCGGGTGAGCACGGAGCTGGGGGAGCTTTGGGGAACACCGCCGGCCGGTTGCGCGGCGGGCGAGCCGGTGGAGGTGCTGGTCCGGCCGGACGATGTGGTGCACGACGACGCCAGCCCATTGCGAGCGGAGGTGGTGGACCGGGCATTTCGGGGAGCGGAATTTTTGTACACCCTGGAGCTGCCCAGCGGCGCGCGGTTGCTGTGTCTGGCGCCCAGCCATCACAACCATGCGTTGGGGCAGCGCATCGGCATCCGGCTGGACATCGATCATCGGGTGATGTTTCGGCAAGGGAACGGCGAGGGGGATGATGCGGGTGTCCGCTGGGGCCGACTGCTGGCACAATAAGCCACCAGTCGCCAGACCCCATGCAAATCCAGTGATGGATTAACCCGGAAGATAGAGTCATGTCGGAATTAAAAGAACCCGTCGCCCGGCCCGATGCGCGCACACCGCCCGAGCAAAGCGGCGCCGAAATCGCCATCGACGTGCTGAACGAACTCGGCGTCGAGTATCTATTCGGCCATACCGGCGGCGCCATCATCCCGCTGCACGTCGAACTCAACCTCAGGATGCGGCAGGGGCGAAAAGCGCCCCGCTTCGTTCTGTTTCGGCAGGAGGGCGGGGCGGGTCACGCCGCCGAGGGCTATGCCCGGGCCAGCGGCCGGACCGGGGTCGCGCTGGTCACCTCCGGGCCAGGGGCCACCAATTTGGTCACTCCCATCGCCGACGCCTACAAAGATTCGGTGCCCTGCGTGTTCATCACCGGACAGGTGCCCAGCGCCATGCTGGGCAAGGACGCGTTCCAGGAAGTGGACATGGTGGGCATCACCCGCTCCATCACCAAGCACAACTACCTGGTCAAGGACACGGGGGAACTGGCCGGCGTGTTGCGCCAAGCCTTTTTCGTCGCCGGCAGTGGTCGGCCGGGGCCGGTGGTGGTCGATATCTGCAAGAGCGCCCTGGTCGGTCGTTCGACTTCCCAGCAGCAGGCCAGACCCCTGCGCGGTTATCGCCCGCGCGTCTCCATGCACCAGGCCGCCGCCGATCGCCTGTTGGCGGCGCTGCGGAAAGCCAGGCGACCGGTGATTCTGGCCGGTGGCGGGGTCGTCAGCGCCGGAGTCGGCCAGGAACTGCGGCGCTTCGTGGAAAAATACCGCCTGCCGGTCGCGCTGACCTTCATGGGGCTGGGCGCGGTCCCGCACGATCACCCGCTGTGCCTGGGCATGCCCGGCATGCACGGGACCGTCGCCGCGAACGGGGCCTTGCGCGAGGCGGATTTCATCCTGTCCATCGGCGCCCGTTTCGATGATCGGGTCGCGGTGCGGGAATTCGGCCGGGGCATCGACCTCGCCCATGTGGATATCGACGCGACCGAGATCAACAAAGCCATTCCGGTCGGTTACGCGCTGCGGGCCAACGCCCGCGATTTTCTCGCCTACGCCAACGATCTCGACCTGGACGGTGCCGACGTTGCCGAGTGGCTGGACACGGTGCGAGACTGGAAGCAGCGGTTTGCGCCCGGCTATCAGTCGGATGGGAGCTTCATCAAGCCGCAGCAGTTTATCGAGGAACTCTCCAGCTTAAGCAACCGGACCAGCATCGTGGTCACCGGCGTGGGCCAGCATCAGATGTGGGCGGCCCTGTTCTACAACTATCAGGAGCCGCGCCAATGGATCAGTTCGGGCGGGCTCGGCACCATGGGCTTCGGCCTGCCGGCCGCTATCGGCGCCTGTTACGCCCGGCCCGATAAAACGGTCATTTGCATCGACGGCGACGGTAGTTTCCAGATGAATCTCCAGGAACTGGCCACCATCGCCGCCAACCGGATCCCGGTCAAGGCGTTCATCCTCAACAACGGTTTTCTGGGCATGGTCCGGCAGTGGGAAGACATGTTCAGCGAGGGCCATCACTACGAGACCTGCCTGGTCCGGACCCGCGACTGCGACCCCGCCTGCATCGAGAGCAAGGAATGTCGGACGCCCAATCCCAATTTTCTCAACCTGGGGCGGGTGTTTCCCGGCGTCGAAACCTTGCGGATCAGCCGCCCGGAGCAAATCCGGCCCGGTATCGAACGGGCGCTGGCGCACGACGGCCCCTGCGTGGTCGATGTCTGGGTCGAGCGGACGGAGGATGTCAGGCCGATGATCCCGCCGGGTGGATCCCTGGCCGAGATCATTCACGATCTCGACGGCGACGATGGTTGAGTTGGGTATTGAACGGTCGAGAGCGGCATCGCGCGCATTCCCAGGAAATTCGCCGTATTGGACGAAGCAGGGGATGACCGGGTTCGCGCCGGCGGCGGAGCGGTAAAACGGAGATCGATCCCCCGGCCCGTCGCCGCGGTGCGGGGGTCGGGGGTCCGGGGGTCCGGGGGTCGGGGGTCGGGTCGTGCGGGCCTGGAAGAGGGGACCTAAGCGCCGGTGGCGATCCGCTGCTGGATGGCGTCCACCACGCCCTCGGTGGCGGGGGAATCGACGGTCAGCAACAGCCCTTCCCGCCGGTAGAACTCGATCAGCGGCGCGGTCTTTTCCAAATAGGTGTCGAGGCGCTTGCCGATGGCTTCGTCGGTTTCGTCGTCGCGCTGCACCACCGGGCTGCCGCATTTATCGCAGACGCCGGCCACCTTGGGCGGGTTGCTTCTGACGTTGTAGATGGCCTGACAACTGGTGTTGGAGCAGGTACGGCGGGTGGTCAGGCGCTGGAGGATCTCCGCGCGCGGCACTTCGATGCTGGCCACCACGTCCAGCGTGATGCCCAGCGTGTTCAGCAGCGTCTTGAGCGCCTCGGCCTGCGGGATGGTGCGGGGGAAACCGTCGAGGAGAAAGCCTTTGGCGCAATCCGGCTCCTGCAAGCGCTTTTCCATGATGCCCATGATCAGATCGTCCGGCACCAGATCGCCGGCTTTCATGTAGGCGTCCGCCTGTTTGCCCAATTCCGTGCTGGCCTGCACCGCGCTGCGCAGGATGTCGCCGGTGGAAATTTGCACCGAGCCGTCGATCTGCGTCAGCAGTTTGGCCACGGTGCCCTTGCCGGCGCCTGGGGCGCCCAACAGAATCAGTCGCATGAGTTTTCTCCCTCGTTATCCGAACAGTGACGGTTCAAATGATTTCCGGTCGCCGCAAGCGCGCCGTCCAGCACCGCTTGGAATTATAAACGATGGTTCGAGCCGGACCCGGATAATTGCCGTCTTCTGTCCGTCCGTGGGCCGGACGCGTTCAGAGGCGCCACACCGGTTGCAGTAGCCATTTCGCGGCTTCGGCGGCCGGCGCCGGCTTGCCGGTGAGAAATCCCTGAATCCCGTCGCAGTGCCACGCCCGCAGAAACGCGAGCTGTTCGGTGGTTTCCACCCCCTTGGCCACCACGGTTATCCCCAGCGTGCGTCCCAACGTGATGAGTGTCCCGACGATGGCCTGATCGCTGTTGTCCCCGGTCGGATTTTGCAGGAAGGAGCGGTCGATGCTCAGTTGGTGCAATGGCAGGTCGTGCAGGCGGCGCAGGTTGAAGGAGCCGGCGCCGAAATCGTCGATGCCGCAGCGCACGCCTTGCATCCGCAGGTTCTGCAACAGTTGTCGCAGGAGTCCGGTGTCGGCCAGCAGCGCGTCTCCACGTATCTCCAGTTCCAGATCGCCGGGTTCCAACCCGGTTTCCGCCAGGATGGCGGCAATGGCGGCGGGCAGGCCGCGCGTTGGGATTTGCCGCGCCGACAGGTTGACCGTGATCGGCACGACCGATAACCCGGCCTGCCGCCAGGCGTGGTTTTGCTGGCAGGCCGCGCGCAGCACCCATTCGTCCAGCCGGCCGATCAGCCTGCGGTCTTCGGCCAGCGGGATAAAGTCGGCCGGCGGCAGCAAGCCGGCACCGGGGCGTCGCCAGCGGACCAGCGCCTCCAGGCCGGTCAGTCGCCCGCTGGCCAGTTCGATCCGCGGCTGGTAGTACAGCAGCAGTTCATCCCGTTCCAGCGCATCCCGCAAGGCGGCTTCCGTTTCCAGGGTCGCCAGCACTCGGGCGTTCAGATCGGCGGTGTAGAAGCGATAGCCGTTGCGACCGTCTTCCTTGGCGCGGTACATCGCGATATCGGCGTGCTCGATCAGGGTTTCGGCGTCGCGACCGTCGTCGGGGAAGACGCTGATGCCGATGCTGGCGCCCAGTCTGAAGAGGTGTCCCATGACCAACAGGGGTTCCGCCAGGGCTTGGTGGATCAGGCCGGCGACCCGCACGGCGTCGCGACCGTGTCGCGCGTCGGGCAGAACGATCAGGAACTCGTCGCCACCCAGTCGGCTGATGGTGTCTTCCTGCCGCACCGCCGAGCCCAACAGACGGGCCACCTGCCGCAGGCAGGCATCGCCCGCCGCGTGTCCCAGGGAATCGTTGATCCGCTTGAAGCGGTCGAGGTCGACAAACAGCACGATGACTTTATGACCGGCGCGCTCCGCCACTGCCAGCGCTTGGCCGAGACGGTCCAGTAACAGCATGCGGTTGGGCAGGCCGGTCAGCGTATCGTAGTAGGCCAGTTGGCGGATTTGCGCCTCGGCCCGCTTTTGCGCGGTGATGTCGGCGTAAGCGCCCAGCACGCCGACAATGCGCCCGTCGGCGTCGATCAGCGGAGCTTTGCTGGCGTGAAACCAGGCCTCCGAACCGTCGGCATGGTGGCCCCACTCCTCGAAATCGAGCTTGGCTTGGCCCGACTCCATAACCGTGCGGTCGTCGGTTTGGTGGCGGGCGACGGCGGCGGGATCGAGCGGCAGGTCAAAGTCGGTTTTGCCGAGCAGCTCGCCGGGATGAGCGAGGCGGGCGTCTTGCAGAAAAAGCCGGTTGGCGCCTAGATAGCGCGACTCGCGATCCTTCCAAAAGATGCGGACCGGCACGTTGTCGAGGATGGTTTGCAGCATGTGCCGCGATTGCCGCAGCTCGGTCTCGGTTCGATGCAGTTCGAGCAGCAGCCGGGCGGTGCCGGTCACCTGGTCGATCAGGTTCAGCTCGGCCTCGGTCGGGGCGCGCTTTTCGCGGTAGTAAACGGCGAACGTGCCCAGCACCGTCCGATCGTTGCTCAGAATCGGCGTGGACCAGCAGGCGGCCAGGCCAAAGCTGCGGGCAATGTCCCGGAAGTCCCGCCAGTACGGATGGCTGTCGATGTCGCTGACGATGATTTGCCGTTTTTGCCAAGCCGCCGCGCCGCACGAGCCGATTTCGGGTCCGATTTCCACGCCGTCCACTTGGCGGATGAACTCGGCGGGCAATTGAACGCTACCGCTGTGGCGCAGCCAGCGCCCTTCCTCGAGCAGCAGAATCGAGCAGCAGGCGTCGGGCATCCAGCGCTCGATCAGTCCGCAGAGTTCATCCAGCGCCTCGTGCAGGGGGTGGCCGGCGCTGGCCAGGGTAAAGACCCGGGCGATTTCTTCCAGACGTACTCTCAGGCCGCTTGACCCGCTCTGAAGGGGGGGCGAAGACAAGACTGGAAACGGTTGCAGGGGGTGCGTCACCATATTTCTGGCCTTATCGTCGCGGTGATGGAGGGGGGAGCAGTGGCTTCAGGGTGGAAAAAACCGGCGCTCCCCGTTGAAGGGCGAGCACATGGCGCATTTTCGACATAATTCTTACAGACTTCCACCGTGGGTTTCTATGATATTTTGATAGGACATTGAAAGGTCATGCTGGTTTTGCACGCCGCGTTTTACCAGGCGCACTTGAAGTTGCTGGGTGGCACATCCGGGGAAATTTGAAAGTCTTGGAGCGAATTTCGATGATGAACGGGTCAGTTTTCAGGATTTTCATGTGGTTGCCGTGGATGATGGGGTTGGTCGCCAGTTTCGGTTCCATGGCGGCCACGGGCGATGCGACATCGGCCGAACGGGTCGCGGTTTGCCAGGACCGGCCGAAGTGTCGGATTGTCGAGACGCTGGATGCTGGCAAGGCCGCCGACGGCACGATGCTGGCTGTGCTGCATGTCGCGCTGGGTGGCGAAAATCCGCCCGCTGATGCCGAAGGGCAGCAATGCCGGCCCTACCCCGAGAATTACTGGCTCAAGCAGGTTGGCCGGGATGGCAAGGCCGGCTACCGGCAGTTGTTCGCTTTTTGCAACGATGGTTATGGGGCCTCCGGGGTGGGCGAGGATACGGTTACGGTCGATCCGAACCGCATCACCCTCGACCGGGTCGGCGGCAGTGCCTGGCGCTGGGAGATCGGCGCGAGCTATCAACTGATGCCGGAACGGCCGTTGCTGCGCCGGGAGGCCAGTTATCACACTTTGGGTGGCGGTTGCCTGGAAACCGAAACCGATTTTCGGGCGCTGCGGCAACGGGGCTGGCTCAATCCGCCGCTGGTCGAGGAGGCACCGAATGAAGATGCAACGGTCGGTTGCGACCGGGAGAGCGCCGCTGGCCGGTTTATCGCGATTCCTCAGCTCGAGCGCGGCAGCGAACTGGCGGCGACGCTGGAACAGCAGTCGGCCGGTTTGGGCAGTTGCGCGCTGGCGCTGAAGGCAACGGGTGATGGGGAAAGCGGTTTTGTCGTTCACGGTGACCCGGACCCACAAGCGCGGACCGAAGTCCGGCTGTTGGCGCCGACGGCGAACACACTGCTGGCGCAAGTGCGCGATCCGGGGCGGACGCCGTCGGTGTCGGGAAACTGGATTAACGACGACCGTCTGGAACTATGGCTGGGACCCACGTTGTACGGGGGTTGGCCATCCGCTGACCGAAAAAAGCAGCTTTATCAGTTCGGCATCCGGCTGGCCGACGGCGCGGTATTCGCGGGTTACGGCAAGCCGGCGCGCTTGCCGGCGGTGCGGCGCTGGCGACGGGGCGACGCACGCCTGCTGCTGGTGGACTGGTCGGCCACGGGTCTGGAGACGAATTCGGTGGCGGTGGTGTACGGCCAGGGCGATGGCCGCCGGCAGGGTCGGATGCTCGCCGCCAGCAACTTCAAGTACGGCAATCCCGACACGCTCGGGCAGCTCTGGATTTTGCCAGCCGCTTGCGCGTTACAGGATGGGGTGTTGAATGTCGGCGAATTGCGATCTGAAGCAATAAAGATGGAGAGAGAGAATACCGGGGAGTAAAGGATACCGTGATTTTGGTAATGCCACCGGCGCCATCACTGATATTCTCAAATCGATCATATACTATAAATATAGTGAAAAACCGTGGAGAATTGATAACTCGTCAGCGAGAGCACGCTCCACACTTGGACTCATGGTTTGTCGAGGGGGTCGATCAATGGCTGAAAACGAGACAGCGCAGGACTGGGCCATCGAGGATGACTGGAGCGAGGAAGACCGGCGTCAATACGAGCGCTACAGCGCGGATTTTTATTTGTGCGTCTATAAGCAGCATGAAGAGCATCTTCTTGGTCATGTCATTGATATCAGCCTGGGCGGCATAAAACTGCTGGGCGGCGAAGCTCTTTGCGTTGGCGAGGACATGCCGTTGCGGATCGAGGCCGCTCTGGAAAGCGGCCAGCACGAGAGCGCCGAATTTTACGCAAGGACAGTTTGGAGCGGCCAAGATGAAAGTTCCGAGGGGTATACAGCGGGGCTTGAGTTTCTCGACCTGTCTCCACAAGCGTTGAAAGTTATACAGGATGTCATTAATGCGCTTGGCGGTTGAGCGGAACGGGCGAGAAAAGCGCGAGCGCGTTGTCAGCGGGTGAACAAGCCGCCGGTGAAGAGATGCGGTAAGTCCAGGATGGGTATGGTATCTTCGCCTTGGCGAAAACAGGAAATGGCCAATTCACGCCAACCGTCCGGACGTTCGGGCAGGGAACATGCTTGGGTATCGGTGACCTGCGTGCGTTTTGGAATGGCGGCCAGCAATAGCGCGCCATAGCCCGGCGCGACGTTTGGCTCCGGTTGATAGGCTACGATGCCGGCCAGTTTCCAGTTGTGATTCGCCTTTGGTTGTTTATGGATCCGGGCAGCCAAATCCATTGCTGGCAGCAGGAGGTTGTTCCACAGTATCACCTGCCGGCAGTAGTACGGGCTCAGCGGTACTTCCAGCAGCGCGGGCGCTTCGATCAGGTGGATCAGCTCGCGCTCGCCCACGGCGGCGCGCAGTTGATCGTCCAGCGCCAGTACCCAGGCAGTGCTTTCCATCGAGCTTTTAGTGGCCACCGGCACCCTCCGCGAGCGTGGCGAGCAACGCCGCCAAATGCTCGGTGTCGGTCACGCAACCCAGCCCCCTGTCAAGTGGCGCCAGCGCCTGGATGAGGGAATCCGGCGTTCCCATGCAGGCCGGCAACCCCAGCAGGCGCGGGGCTTCGGCGAGCGTTTCAACCTGATCGCAAACCAGACCGAAGCGATCAGCGCCGTTATCCAGCAACGCACAGATTCGCCGGTTATCCGGTAGTTGCGGCAACAGCCGCAATTCGCCGGACAGACAGTACACCGGCCACCATTCGCCGCCGAACGCGATGGCGCCGATACCGTGCGGCGCCCGCACCTCCCGGTCGATGTCCAGGGGCGATTCCAGAGAACGAATCTCCGTTTGCGGCAGCAGCCATGGGTATCCGTCCAGGGTCAGCTTGGCCAACACCCGAATCTCCCGCAGTTCGGCCAGCGTGTTTCGAACGGGTCGGTTCATGCGTGCAGTAACCTGTGGATCTGTTCGAGCAGTTCGTCTTCCAAGAACGGCTTGGTCAGATAAGTATCGACACCGACGGACTCGGCTTCATATCGATGTTTGGCGGTGGAGCGCGAGGTGATCATGATGACCGGCAGGTTGTGGGTGGTCTGGTTGGCACGCAGGTGCGCGGTCAACTCCAGACCGTTCATGCGCGGCATCTCCAAGTCGGCTAGCACCAGGTCCGGGCGCTTGCTGTTGATGATTTCGATCGCCTCCAGACCGTCGCGCGCGGTGCGCACCTCGAAACCGGCATCCTGCACGAACTGAGCCAGCGAACGGCGAGCGCTCAGCGAGTCGTCCACCGCCAGTACGATCTGTTGGTGGGGGACGGAGGTGGCGGGTTCCGACGGTCGGACAGTTGCCGGCAAGCGCTGGTCGGTGGTTCGGGCACGCAGCAGCTCGGGCAGATCCAGCACCGGCGCCACGCTGCCATCGCCGAGGATGGTGGCGCCCACGATGCCAGGAAGTTTTGGGATGTACTGGCCCATGTTTTTAACCACCAGTTCACGGCTGTCCAACACTTCCTGTACCAGCACGGCTCGGAGGCCGCCGGTTTCTTCCCGCACCAGCAGCACCGGTGGCGCGCCGCGGCCGTGATCGCGCCGGTCTTGCGGCAGATTGAGCAGGGTCTCCAGCGAGGTGAGTTCGTGGACGTCGTTGCCCATCCGGTAGGTGCTTGCTTTGCCCAGCGTCTGTATCTTGCCGGCTCCGGAGTACAGGATCTGTTCGATACCGCGGTCGGAGAGGGCATAAATCTGGTCCCGCATGCGCAGCAACAGTGCGTGGGTGGAGATCAGGGTGACCGGCAGCCGCAGTTCCATCAGGCAGCCCTTGCCCGTTTCGGTCTGGATACGCAACGAGCCTTTCATATCCAGCAGGCGGTTGTAGACCATGTCCATGCCGATGCCGCGCCCCGAGGTTTGAGAGGCCGCGTCGCGGGTGGAAAACCCCGGCAGCAGGATCAACCGGGCCAGTTCGTCAGGCGCCAGCGGTTTGTTGGGAGCGAGCAAGCCCCGTTCCTCCGCCGTCCGGCGGATTGCCGCCAGATCCAACCCCGCGCCATCGTCCCGGCAGTGGATGGCGATGTTGTCGCCTTCACGCAGGAAGTGCAGCTCGATTCGCCCGGCTTGGGGCTTGCCCAGGCGCTGGCGTTGGCTCGGCGGTTCGATACCGTGATCCACCGCGTTGCGCAGGATGTGCATCAGCGGATCGACCATGTTGTTAAGCACGTTGCTGTCCATGGGGGTGTCAGCGCCGCGCACCACCAGTTCCGCCTCCTTGTCCACCAGCCGGCAGGTTTGGCGCACGCTGCGCTGCAGCCGGGGTACCACGGTTTGAATCGGCACCATGCGGGTGCGCAGCACCGCCTCCTGGCTATCCCGGTGCAGGCGGCCCTGGTCCACCAGCAACGAATCCAGCAGCACCAGGTTGTCCTCCACGCTACGGTTCATTTCGTGGGCGTCGGTGGCGGTTTCCACCAAGCGATGGGTGACGGTGTTGAGTTCGTTGTACTGTTCCAGCTCCAGAGGATCGAAATCGCCACGCTGCATCGATTTGGAGAGTGGCGACGACACGTTGCGGACATCAACCAGTTGTTCCAGTTCGGCAGCCAGATTCTGGAACAGCCGGTTTTGTGCCGTCACCGCCCGAGTTTGAGCGATGGTTTTTCGAATCCGTTCCTGGACTTGACCGGTGAGGATGATGCTTTCGCCCACCAGCCGTAACAGGTCGTCTACGAGATGGGCGGAAACCCGCAAAGCTGTTTCGGGGGTCGGTGCGGCGGGCTGCCGCGGTGCGGGCGTGGCTTCGGGTGGCTGCGTGGCGGAGGTGGGAGGTTCCGGTCGGCTGATCGCCGGGGGCGGGATTTCGTCGCTGGCAGGCACTCCCGCCCGGTCGATACGGTTGGCCCAGTCCAGCACGGTTTGCAGCACGGTCAGCGCCTGCGGCGGCGGTGCGCTCATACCCAGTAACGCTTCGCTCATGGTTTCCAGGCAGTCGGCGGCGTTGAGCAGAGTATCGGCCAGCGGTCGGTTGGGCAGCACGCCATGCTTGGAGAGTGCTTGCAGGATATCTTCCATGTGGTGGGTCAGAGTGGCGATGCCGCGTACCCCGACGGTGTTGCCGGCACCCTTTAAGGTATGGGCAATGCGCCGTGCCACTTCCACGTCGGCGAGTTGGCCATCGCCGTCGGCCAACCGTTGGATGGCGGAGGAAAAGTCGGCGGCTTGTTGGGGCAATTCCTGCAGCAAGCCATCCAGCAAATCCGGGTTGACATCGACCGGCAGTTCCAGCGATACGTCGTCGGGCTGTGCCTGCCGCGGCCGGGCTTCCGCCTCGGCTTCCTCGGTCGCCATCTTCGGTGCGAGCAGCAGATCGGCCAGCGCGACCGCGTCGGCCATCGTCAGCGGTTGCGGCCAGTGAGCCTCTCGCAAATGCTGGGCCAGTGCTTCGCACGTCGAGCGGTCGTCGAGCGCCCGCAGATAGCCGAGCGCCAGCGCGGGCCAAGCTTCCACCACACGCTGCTGCTCGGGATGCAGGGGGCCATCCTGAGTGGCCAGTTCGAGCAGATTGGCGTACAGGTAGGCGCAGGTTTGTTGCAAGCCGGCCAAGTTGATGGAGGCGGAAGCCTCTCCCAGTCGCTCCAGGTATTCGGTATAGCCGGACCAAGCTTCGACGCGGGCTTCGGGCGTGCTGTCGACGGCTGAGACCACGGCCATGGCTTCAGTGGTGGCTTCGGCGATCTGTGCGATTTCCTCGCAAAGGATTTCCAATAGCTCCTGCTGGACGGCGCCTGACGCGGATGGTGTCGCCAGATCTTCAACGTCTTCTGTCTCCGCGTCTTCTTCCGCGTCTTCTTCCGCTACTACTTCCGCGTCTTCTTCCGCTACTACTTCCGCGTCTTCTTCCGCTACTACTTCCGCGTCTTCTTCCGCTACTACTTCCGCGTCTTCTTCCGCTACTACTTCCGCGTCTTCTTCCGCTACTACTTCCGCGTCTTCTTCCGCTACTACTTCCGCGTCTTCTTCCGCTACTACTTCCGCTTCCGCTACTACTTCCGCTTCCGCTGTTGAGCCTACTTTCTCTGTGGCGGTGGCTGGCTGGTCATCGCGCGTGGTTGCGACCGGAAGCCTCGATTCCTGCCCAACGATTTCAGCCGTAATCTCAGGCGATTCCAAGAACGACGCCGCTGGAATGTCTTCCATGGGCTCCATCACTGGAACGAAAGCCAGATCCTCGGCGGCTGTGGTGCTGGTTTTAGGTACAGTTTCGAAGGTTGGCAACGCCGTCTTTGGGAGTTCCGCCCCGACGGTTGTGGCGAGAGTGACCGGCAAGGCTTCGATGAGCGGTTGCGGTTCCGCCGCCGGAGAGATGCGGGTGTCGGTTTGGGGTTCCATCGCAGCCGGAATCAGCGGCTCGCTTTCCTCCGCTATAACGGCGACGGGCTCCGCCGGCTCGGCCAAGGGTTCCGACGCTTCGCCTGATTCTTCCGGTCCCGCCGCCAACTCGGTCGGCATCAGCAGGTCGCGCAACACCTTGGCTTCCGTTGCCGGCAGCGGCGTGCGCCAAACCGGATTTTGCAGGTGGCCGAGCAATACCTCGCTGGCCTCCGGGTCGTTTGGAGACATCAGATAGCCAATGACCAGCGTCGGCCACTCCTCCAACCGTTCCCGTTCGGTGTCGCTGAGCCCTTGGCCGCGGGCATTCAATGCCGTCAGGTTTTCCTGAAATAGCAGGCAGGTATCTTGCAACCCCGAAAAACCAGCCGCGCCGGCCGCTAAACCGATACGTTCCACCTGCTCGGCATAACGGCGGATCACCGCGGTGATTTCGTCTTGATCGGCTCCGTCGTTTTCTGCGGGTAATCCCTCCAGAATGCCGAGCGCTTCAGCGACCTCGGCTTCCAACACCGCAACGCTTTCTTCCGATACCAGCATCAGCGCTAAACTCCTCTTGCAAGCAGCAGCAACCCGGCGGCGGCCATTTTGGCGGCGGACATGGAGCCGTCCTTAGGCCGGCAGCCGGAACACACGCACGGAGTTCAACAGGTTTTTGGCGTACTCCACCAGATTGGTGGTCTGCACCGTCTGTTCCAGCAACTGCTGGCTGGTTTGGCGGGTACCGGCCTGAATCTGTTCGGCGCGGCCCAGCAGTTCGTTGCTGACTCGCGCCTGTTCCTGCGAGCGGGAGGCGATTTGTTGCACGGCGGCCACCAGCTCGGTGGTGGTTTCCTGAGTACGCTGCATTTGTTCGCCGGCCTGTTCCGCCAGCCGGCTGCCGTCCACCACCTGGCTGATGGCGGTGTTCATCGCATTCACTGTGTCCGCCGTTTCGATCTGGATATTACTGACCAGGGTGGCGATTTGCGAAGTCGCCTCGCGGGCGTTTTCCGCCAGCCGCTGCACTTCGTCGGCCACGACCGCGAAGCCTCGGCCCGCCTCGCCGGCCGACGCCGCATGCATGCTGGCGTTTAGCGCCAGGATATGGGTGCGCTCGGCGATGGTGTTAATCAGGTTCACCACGCCGCTGATCTCCTGGGAACGTTCGCCCAGCCGCTTGATGCGTTTTTCCGTTTCGCGGATGGTGTCGCGGGTGCTGTTGATGCCGCTGACCGTGCTGGTCACCGCCTGCAGCGCTGCTTGGGTGGTCTTGATGGTGGTTCCAGCCGTGACGTTGCACTCCTGCGCCAGTTGGGCGATCTGTTTCATGGTTTCGGACGCGGCGATCAGGTCGGCGGAGGTTTGCTCCACGGCCAGCCGCTCGTTTTCAGCCACGATGATCACCGCATCAGACTGGGCTTTGACCTTGTCGGACGCGGTGGCCACCTCTTCGGAGATGCGGGTCACGTCCTGCAACACCATGGCGGTTTCGTTGGTGAGCAGGTTCAGGGCATCCGCCACCGGCCCGGTTACGTCCTCGGTGACCGGCACCCTGATGGTCAAGTCCCTCTGGCTGAGCTGAGACACCGCTTGCAGCAGGTTGATGATGGAGTCGTTGAGCCGCTCGTTCTCGCGTTCCGCTTCCACCAGTGCGTCGAGCCGGTCGTTTAACATCTGATCGAAGGATTGACCCAGTTCCGACAGCTCGTCGGAGCCGGCCAGGCCGGTGCGGGCGGCATAATTTCCTCGGCCGACCTGCTGCACGGTTTCCATCATCTGGTTCAAGGGATTGGTGATGGCGCGGTAGGTGGCGGTACCCATGAAAAAGGAGAATCCGATACCGACCAGCCCGAGCACCGCGATCAGCCAGGTGAAGGTATTGCTGGTGCTCCGCGCCGTTTGCAAGTCTTGCGAGGAGCGCTCTTGGGTTCGATCCAGGCTGGTCAGCAGATTGGTGAAGAAGGGATCGATCAGTGCGTCGAGGTCGTTACCGACGAACAGGTTCAACTGACCGCGGTCGCGGTTGCCGAACAGCCGCTCCAGTTCGGCGAATATCTCGTTGAGGTTGTCCAGACTGGCTTTGTACTGATCTTGCAGGCGTGCTCTATCGTCGGGATTCAACGTGTTGAAATAGGTTTTTAATCCTTCCTCGAACTTGGCCCTGGCAACCGGCAGCGCAGCGTTGGCCTGTTGCCAGGTGCTGGTGCCGCGGGCCACATGGTTGGCCGTCGCCAGCAGGTCGGTGCGCAAGGTTTCACCCAGCCGGCCCAGGCTCACCTGCTCGTTTACCGACTGATTGATCTGGCTCACGGCGTTGCCGATGCGACTCATGCCGAGGTAGGCGATGAGTCCGATGGAGACCAGGACCACGAGTTGCACGATGATCGTAAGAGTCAAACGCGCGTTGATTTTCTGACCGCCCATGACAATTTTTTCCTCGATTTGGTGATCAAACCCCGTCAGATCCGACCGGTTGCTTGGCGTATCCCCCGGTTCATGGCTGGCGGCTTCGTTAATTTTTTGTTTGGGATCCATATCGCGCCGCGTCGCGCCAGCGCGATGGAAACCGCTATTTTTTGAACAGTGTTGCCAGTTCTTGCGGCGTGATAACCGTGAATTGGCCGTCCTTCAGGTAGGTGATCATGACGAAATCCGAGCCTTGATTGTCGGTGGTGAAATCCACCCGAATACCGCCGATATCGTAGGTTTGACGGCGTGCGGCTTTTAGAAAGTTTTCTCGAGTCAGCGGCCCGTCGATGGCTCGCAGGATCGCCAGGAACAGTTTGCCGACGATGTAGCTTTCCAAGGACTCGTAATTCAGGTTTTCACCCAATGCCTTGCGGGCGTCCACGACCACGGGCAACAGCGAATCGGGCGCCGGCACGATCTGGGTAGCGATCACCTGGTCCCGAATGCCGTATTCCTTGAGCAGCGTTGTCAGCCGTGTGCCCCCCGCCGGCGATGGCGAGCTGAAGATCCAGGTTTCACCCTTGAGGCGGGCGTATCCCATGAACGTGGCGGCCGGGTCGTAGACCGCGGTGGTGGCTATCAGCCGGCAACGGTTGCCGGTGTCGGTTTCCCATTTCTTCAACGACAAGTAGCCAGGTCGCGCGCTCACGGTGTCGCGCGGGTAAACGCCGACCGGGCCGATGTTGTTGCGTTCCGGGTTGTCCCCCGACATGCTCAGGACCTGGTCCACCTTGGCGACGATGGATTCGGTGCCGGGCTGCTTGGCCAGGGCCGCGCGAAACCCCTGGACGCCGCCCATCCCGTAGGCGTCGTTCTGGGCGTAGGCGCATACTTCGGTCGGTTTAAGGCCCGCTGCCAGGGCCGCTTCCACCACGGTCTCCACCTCCTTGGCGTAACTGGCCCGGAAGTTCAACACATCGCCTGGCCCGGTAAAGGCCGCGCCGGTGTAAAAGCCGAAAGCGGGTATTTTATTTTCGGCCAGCAGCGGCAGCACCGCCTTGGTGGTCGGCGAGCCGAAGCTGTTGACCATCGCAAAAATACCTTTGTCAACTAATAGCTTTGCAGCTTTGACTGCTTCGATGGGGTTATAAAAATCGTTGATCGCGACGAATTCGATGCGACGTCTCTGCACCGTTTGGTCGGCCAGCGCCGCGTCCATCCCGCGTTTCATCGACAGGCCGTACACTTTGAAATCCCCTTCCAGGGGAATGGTGGCGCCGATGCGGATGATTTTGTCGGTGATGCCCGGATCCTCGGCCCAACTCCAGGGCGTGGCCGCGCATAGGCCCAACAGTAGCCCCAGCGCCATTCCGCCCTTCAGCCGTTGCCAACCCGCCGTGCTGGCGCCATCGGTTGAGTCATGTCGTACGCGCATGCGCGGTTACCTCCATTGGAGTTATTGGATGAACAGTTTTTCGACGTCGCTCGATTCGATCACCGCGAAGTTGTCGCCTTGCAATAAGGTCAGCAACACGAAATCGGAACCTTGGTTGTCGTTGGTAAAATCGAGCTTTAGACCATCCAAGTCGAATTTTTGGCCGTGCGCCGCCTCGATGAAGCGTTCGCGGGTGGGCGTGTTTCCGGCCGCATCGAGGATCGCCAGAAACATTTTTCCGACGATGTAGCCTTCCAGCGAGATGTAGCCCAGTCGGTCGCCCAATGCCTTGCGGGCGTTTTTGACAATCGGCAGCGACGAATCCAGGGCGGGCACAACCTGGGTCATGACGATGTTTTCCTGGATGTCGAATTTATGGAATTCGTCTTTCAAACTTTCGGCGCCGGTGAAGGAGACGGCGCTGATGACCCAGGGTTCCCGCTTGAGTTTCCGGGCGTAGGCCACGAAATGGGCAATGGGTTCGTAAGCTCCGACGGTGACCACCAGGCGGCAGGGGTTGCCGGTCTTTTTCTCCCAATTTTTTAGTGAGTTGTAGCCGTTACGCACCAGGACGGTGTTACGCGAATACAGGCCGACCGGGCCGATGTCATTGCGTTCTGGGCTTTCGTCGGGGATAGCGAGAATTTGCTCCAGCTTGGCGATGGTTTCGGTGGCCCCCGGTTGTTTGCCGAGCGTCGTTACGATGCCGGTCACGCCGGCCATGCCGTAGCTGTCATTCTGCACGAACGCGCAGATCTGATTGGGCTTGACGCCCGCCCGCAGGGCGGCATCGATGACTGCGGCGATTTCCTGGGCGTAGCTGGCGCGGTAGTTGATTATGGCGCCAACGCCCGGCCGCAACAGGCCGGCGCCCGTGTAGAAGCCCACCGCCGGGACTTGTTGCTCGGCCAGAATGGGCAACGCGACGCTTGCCGTTGGGGTGCCTACGTTCCCCACCATCGCGAACACGCCTTCGGCGAGCAATTTCCGGGTCGCTTCGACCGTGCTCGGCGGGTTGTAGGAATCGTTGAGCACGACGAACTCGATGTTGCGCCCCTGGATCGCCACGCCTTCGATAGCCGCGTCGATACCCGCCTTCATGTCCTGGCCCAGTCCGCTTGCGGGACCTTCCAGCGCCATCACGCCGCCGATCCGGATCGCTGTTTTGCTGACGCCGTAGTTTTGGGCCAGGACGTCCGGCGCCGTGGCGCCCAACCAGCCGGCCATCAGCGCCAGACCGAGTAGACCGCGTGGCGTCCGACGACGGCATTTGGTTCCATGACAACGCGAATCCCTAGGGTCACACGCTTGACTTGTCATCAATACCTCCCGCCAAGTGTCTTGGCCACAAATCGGTCGGAATCAGGACAATTTGAAAATCCGTTCGCCGAGCGTTTTGAAAAAATTCCTATGGTCGAATTCCATCCATACGGTGTCGCTCTGCGTATAAGCCTTGGCGACGTAGGCTCGCAGCGTCGCCGGCAACGGCGGTAGGCGAGGGAGGGCTTGACGGGTGTTCGCGGGCTCAGGCAGGCCGTCGATAAAAAGGCCCACGGTACCCGCGCCTCGGTCCAGGACCAGCAGCCAGCGCTTCTCCTGGGTACCTTCCTCCAACTGCAAAAACTGTTTCACGTCGAATACTGGCACCAGATTGCCACGCAGGTTGATCAATCCCAGAAACCAGGGCGGCACGTTGGGCAGCGGATAAACCACCCATCGTTCCAGCACCTCGCTGGTGGTGTCCTGGTCGATCAGCAAGCCGAGGTCGCCGATCCAGAAACCGTAGCGCGCGCGTCGGCGCTCGGTGGCGACCAATCCGCCCATGATGCCGGGTGGGGGTTTGAAGCGGTTGAGCGCCGCGCTGGGTTCCAGCCAGCGCCGGGGAGTCCGGCTGGCCTTGTCGTTCATCGGGTTTTCCATCGAGCCAAGGTGGTTTACTACAGGAACGCTTTCAGTTGATCGGTGATGGCGTCCGCCGCGTAGGGTTTGGTGATAAAGCCCTTGCCGCCCTGCATCTGCGCCCACAGTCGGTCGGCCTTCTGGTTTTTGCTGGTCACGAAGATCACCGGAATGCCCTTGGTTTCCGCTTGATTGCCGAGCGAGCGGCAGGCGGCATAGCCGTCCATGTCGGGCATGATGATGTCCATGAAAATCAGATCGGGCTTCTCCGCCTTGGCTTTCTCGATGGCTTCCTTGCCGTTGGTGGCGGTAACCGTGACGTAGCCCGCCTCGCCGAGGATGCTTTTGATGTTCGCCAGATCCGTCGGGGAATCGTCGACAACAAGGATTTTTCGTATTGGCATGGAGATCTCCTAAAATTCATCAATTAAGCCATGACACTAATCGCTAAACCGGCCAGAGTCGTTCTTGAAGGGATCCAAGGGCCAGAATAACCATCGGTTCAGGAAAGTTTCAGATATTTCTTGACTGCCTTTTGAAAAGAGTTCTGTTTGGCGGGTTTGGTCAGGTAGGTGTCACAGCCGGCCAGTGCGCCCCTGACACGGTCGAAGGGGGACGACTTGCTGGTTAGCATGATGACCGGCGTTTTTTTCCTGGCTTTATCTTTCTTAATGGTCTTGCAGATCTGGTAGCCGTCGACTCCGGGCAATACCACATCCAAAAAGATGATGTCGTAGTCTTTTTGGGCCAGTAATTCAAACGCACCTTCACCGGATTCGGCGGTATCGGTCCGAATGCCGAGCAGCTTTAATTCCAACTCGACCTGTTTTCTGATCGTGATGCTGTCGTCGACCACCAAAGCCGTGAAGAGCGGGGTATCTGCGGGCGTGGCGGCCACCGGCTTTTCCGCGCCGATAACGCGTTCCTGGGTGGAAGCCGTGATGATTTGGCCGGCGACCTGATCCAGCACGGCCAGCACGCGGGTGGCCACGAAGGGTCGGCGAATGGAGTAGGGCTGTTGGTTGGGCAGTTGATCCCTGGTGACCATGACGGTCAGGAGTGGGGCCGACGAACTCGCGTCAGCCTCGGGGAGTTTAAAAGACCGCCATTCCGCCATGGCCTCGGGGTTTTCCGCGTCGGCCATCAGGATTTGAATCGGCTCGCCGGCGGCGGCAAAGGAATAGGTGTGGGGACGGTAAAGGGAGAGTTTGAAGATATTCCTCAAAACACTGCGTTCGTTTTCGGGAATTCCGATTAAAGCGACCTTAAAGGATTTCTTATCGCTCATAAGATCTCCTGCTCCTCCTCCTTCCATACTTCTATTGTTCGTTATCCGAGGGGACCGTGTCGGAACCCGGATTGTCATAATTTTGGTAATTTTGGTAATTATAGCGAGCCAAAAGCGACATATGCGGTGGATCTCTCATATGGCGCGGCTGAGAGTCATTGACGGTATGGATGAACACTGATTGTAGATGACAGAAATTGTAGTTCAAGGTGGGAGAGCAACAAAAATAACCGCATAGTCACGCGGAATGGGGTGGGAGGAGTGCAAAGAAATGAGGGCGGCGCGGGCTTCGTCGACAAGCGGATCGGTTGCTTCGATAAGCCGGCGTGCCGTTGGCAGTGGCGTGCGGCGCGGGACGCGGGGTTTATTCGCCCGACCGCAACAGCGAGCCGTGTTCGCGCGCCTGGCGGACGGCGGCTAAAAACACGCGGATCGCCAGACCGAGATAGCCGGCGTTCAGCAGCAGGGCGTACAGGAAATAATCCAATCGGAATGTATGATTCAGCAGCACCGCCCGCATTCCCTCGAACACATGGCTGGCCGGCAAGGCCCAGGCCAGCGGTTGCAGCCAACCGGGCAGGGTGGCGATGGGGTAGTAAATTCCGCACAACGGCGCCAGGGCGAAGATGGCCGCCCAGGCGATACTTTCCGCACCCATGCCGTGGCGCAGCACCAGGGCGGAGACCAGAAGACCGATGGTCCAGCCCATCAGCAGCAGGTTGAGAAAAAAGCCGGCCAATGGCGGTCCCAGCGCGAACAGATTGAAGCCGTAGAACGGCAGCGCCAGCGCCACCGCGACGCCGACGCCGATCAAGGTGCGGACCAGGCTGATCGATATCAGCGCCAGAATCAGTTCGATCGGCTGCAGTGGGCTGACGAACAATTGCGCCAGATTGCGGGCGTGCAACTCCTCGAAGAACACCACCGATACACCCAATTGGCTGCGAAACAGAATATCCCACAGCAGCACGCCCGACAGCAGCAACCCCGCCGCCTGCCCGAGTACGTCGCTGTGACCGGCCAGATAGCGGGTGATAAAGCCCCACAGGATCATTTGCACGGTGGGCCAGTAGGCCAGTTCGACGATACGGACCCAGGAACGGCGCAGCAGGTAGAGGTAGCGCAGCGCCAACGCGCCGATGCGTTGCAAGGACAGGCCATTCATTCGACGACATCGCCAGTTTGAATGCCGCGGGCGATGTCGAGGAACACTTCCTCCATGTCCTTGCGGCCGTAGCGGTGGATCAACTCGCGCGGCGTGCCGCTGGCGACGACGCGCCCGGCCCGCAGCATAATGACCTGATCGCAAAGCCGTTCCACCTCACTCATATTGTGCGAGGCCAGCAGCAGGGTCGCCCCGCTGCGGCGCTGGTAGTCGGTCAGGATGCCGCGCATCCGGTCGGCGGTATCGGGGTCGAGCGAGGCGGTCGGTTCGTCGAGCAACAGGATTTCCGGTTTGTTTAGCAGCGCCTTGGCCAGCGCCACCCGGGTTTTCTGGCCGGCGGACAGGCTACCGTAAAGGCGTTGGAAGAAATCGTCGATATCCAAGTCCCGCCCCAGCGTTGCCAGTCGCTCGCGCACCTGGGGCACGCCGTACAAACGGGCGTAGACGGTCAGGTTTTCCGCCACGGTCAGCCGTTGCGGCAGGTCCACATAAGGCGAGGAGAAGTTCATGCGCGGCAGCACCCGATGCTGGTGGCGCGGCATCTCTTCGCCGAGGATGCGAATGCGGCCGCTGGTCGGTAGCAGTAGCCCCAGCAGTATGGCGATCGTGGTGGTTTTTCCGGCACCGTTGCCGCCGAGCAGGGCGCAGGTGGCGCCGCGGGCGATGGTGAAGCTGATGCCGTCCACGGCTTGCACCGAACCGTACTGCTTGCGCAGGTCTTCGACCTGAATGACGGGGGGTTCAGCCACCGGCGCGCTCCAGGGGATCGAGCGCGATCAGCCAGCCATCCCGTTCGATCAGCGCAACCGCTTGCAGCGACTGCCGGGCGCAGGGGCCGGAAACGCAATAACCGTCTTCGATGCGAAACAGCGCCCCGTGGATGCCGCATTGAATGACCGTGCCGGTCAAATCCAGAAACTGGCCGGGTTCCCATTCCATCGGCGCGCCAGTATGCGGGCAGCGGTTGCGGTAGGCGTACATACCCTTCCGCGTGCGCACCAACACGAGGTCGGCGTAGCGGGAAGCCGGGTTGATGACGATGCCCTTGCTTTGACCTTCGGCTAGCTCGTCCAGGCGACAGAGGGGGTGTTCGGGCATCGGAACTCAGCTCGTCGCCCGCGCCAGTTTCGGCAGATCGCCCTCCAGCCCCATCGCTCGCCGGGCGATGCGGTTTTTCAGCGGCCCGGCGGCGTCGGTCAGGTTGAGGCCGAGATTCCGCAGCAGTCGCGCTGGCGGCAGCGAAGTGCCGAACAGGCGTTTGAAGCCGTCCATGATGCCCAGCATCAGCAGATTGTCGCCCTTGCGCCAGCGTTCGTAGCGCCGCAGTACCCTGAGTGCGCCCACCTCATGACCGGTGGCGAGGCCGTCCAGTAGCACCTCGGCCAGTGTCGCCGCGTCCAGCAACCCCAGATTGACGCCCTGCCCGGCCAGGGGGTGGACCACATGGGCGGCGTCGCCGATCAGAGCCAGGCCGGGTTTGACGTAGGCTCGGGCGTGCTGCAAGCGCAGGGGGAAAGCGCCGCGTGGCCCGACTTGCACGATCTCACCCAGCCGTCGGTCGAACGCTGCCGTCAGTGCTTGACCGAAATCGTACTCGTCCAGCGCCAACAACTGGTCGGCCTGTTCCGGCGTGGTGGACCAGACGATGGAACAGCGCCCGTCGTGCAGCGGCAGGAACGCCAGCGGCCCGGTCGGCAGGAAACGCTGCCAGGCGGTTTCCTGGTGCGATTCGGCGGTGCGCACGTTGGCGACCAGCGCTTTCTGGTGGTAGCTCCAGCCGCGAGTGTCGATTTCCGCCAATTCTCGTACCCTGGATTGCGCGCCGTCCGCGCCGACCAGCAACCGCGTCGTGAATTCGCGCCCGTCGGTCAAGCGCACTCGCCAGCCACTCGCATCCTCGGGCCAGGCGGTCTCCAGCGCCGCCGGACACAGCAAGTCCACCGCCGGCAGTTGCCGCGCCCGCTCCAGCAGGGCGTACTGAATGACTCGATTTTCGATGATCCAGCCCAGCAACGGTTCGCCGAGGGTGGCGCTGTCGAAATGGATTTGGCCGAAGCCGCCGGCGTCCCACACCCGCATGTCGCGGAATGGACTGACCCGCCAAGCGGTCATGTCGCTCCAGGCGCCCACCGCCGCGAAAATGCGCTGCGAGGCGCGATGGATGGCGGAGACCCGCAGGTCGGGTTCCTCGCCCGGGCGGATGCGTTCCAGCGACGCGCTTTCCAGCAGGGCGATTTTGAGATCGGCGTCGCCCAGCGCGCAGGCCAGGGTCGAGCCGACCATGCCGCCGCCGGCGATGATGAGATCGTAATCGGCATTCGTCATTGGCTCGTTGCCCCTGAGGGTGATGCCGTCAGCGCCAGTCCGCGCGCCAGTTTCGGCACTCGCCCGTCCAGGCCCATGGTTTGTCGGGCGAACCAGTGTTTGACCGGTGGCAACAGGTCAAAGGCCAGCAGCCCCAGATTGCGAGCGACCCGCACCGGCGGCAGCGGGTTGGCGAACAGCCGGTTCAGCGCGTCGGTGAAGGCGATCGTCCGTCGCTGATCCCAGCGCCGCCAGTCGGCGTAACGGTTGAGCACCGTAAGATCGCCGATGTCCTCGCCGCGCCGACGGGCGTCCGCGACCACTTCCGCCAGCGCCGCCACATCGCGGATGCCGAGGTTGAATCCCTGGCCGGCGATGGGATGCAGGGTGTGAGCGGCATTGCCGATGATCGCCACGCGCTGGCGGGCGTGTTCGCGCGCTTTCAGCAGGAACAGCGGATAGGCCTGCCGGCGGCCGACGCGAAGAAACGGCCCCAGGCGGTCGCCAAATCGTTGTTGCAGCAGGGCGATGAAACCGGCGTCGTCGAGATCCAGGACCGCCGCCGCCTCGGTGTCGCTTACCGTGCAGACCACCGCGCAGCGGTTGTCGCTCATCGGCAGCAGTGCCACCGGTCCGTCCGGGGTGAAGCGCTCGTAGGCCACATGGCGATGGGGCAGGGTGGGGGTGACGTTGGCGATCACCGCCTGTTGGCCATACTCCCAGCGCAGGGTGGCGATGCCGAGCTGTTCGCGCACCGGCGAGCGGGCGCCGTCGGCGGCCACCAGCAGCCGGGTTCGCAGTTCCACCGTGCGCTCGTCGGCGAACCGGACGCCGATACAAGCAGCGTCGGGCTCAACGCTAACAGTTTCCAGCCGGGCCGGGCAAAGCAGTTCGACATAACCCAAGGTCGGCAATTTCGCCAGCAGCGCCGCGCCGATCAGCCGGGCCTCGGCCACGTAACCCAGCGCCTCCACGCCCTCGTCTCGGCAGTCGAGATGGGCGAAACCGGGGCTACCGCGCTCGGAAATGTGGATTTGGCGGATCGGGGTGGCGGTGGCAGCCAGCGCTTCCCACAGACCCAGGGTCTGGAAGATGCGCCGGGTCCCCTGCGCCAGGGCCAGGGTGCGATCATCGTAGCCGGGGTGTTCGCCGACGGTCAGTGGCGCGGCCTCGACCAGGCCGATGCGCAAATTCTGACCATCCAGGGCGCAGGCCAGGCTGGCGCCGACCAGGCCGCCGCCGATGATGAGCAGGTCGTAATCCGTGTCGCTCATCTGCCCTCCCGCATCCATGCTTCGATTTCGTCGATTTCCTTGGGCGCGGCCTCGGTCAGCACTTCGGGCTCGTCGGCGGTGACCAACACGTCATCCTCGATGCGGATGCCGATTCGCCACCAGCGCTCGTCCAATTCGGTTTCCAGCCGAACGCCGAGCCGCGCCCAGCTCTCTTCCATGCGCTTGCTGCCGGCAGGGATGTACAGTCCGGGCTCGATGGTGGTGACCATGCCCGGTTCGAACGCCCGCCAGTCGTCGCCGGTCTTGTAGTCGCCGACGTCGTGGACGTCCATGCCCAGCCAGTGGCCGGTGCGGTGCATGTAGAATCCCTTGTGCTGTTCCGTTTTGATTAGTTCGTCCACCTCGCCGTGCAGCAGGCCGAGCGCCACCAATCCCTCGGTCAGGACGCGAACCGCTGCATCGTGCGGCTCGTTGAAGCGGCGGCCGGGGCGAACCTGGTCGATGGCGGCTTTCTGCGCGGCCAGCACCAGTTGGTAAATGGCGCGTTGCTCGCCGGAGAAGCGGCCGTTGACTGGAAAGGTGCGGGTAATGTCGGAGGCGTAGCCGTCGACCTCGGCGCCGGCGTCGATCAACAGCAGATCGCCGTCGCGCAGTTCTGCGTTGTTCTCGGTGTAATGCAGGATGCAACTGTTGTCGCCGCCGCCGACGATGGCCGGATAGGACCAGCCGGCGCCGTTGCCGAGGAAGGTGTGGAAGATTTCCGCCTCGATCTGGTATTCCATCATTCCCGGCCGACAGGCCCGCATGGCTCGGCGGTGCGCCTCGCAGGCGATGCGGGCGGATTCGCGCATCACCGCGATTTCCTCGGCTTCCTTGCGCAGCCGCATGGCGTGCAGCAGGTGCTCCAGGGCGATGAAGGCGACCGGTGCCCGCACTCCCGTGCGGGCTTGGCCACGGACCTGGTTGATCCAATCCATGACCCGTCGGTCGAAATCCGGATTGTAACCGATGGCGTAGAATACTCGTTCGCGGTTTTCCAGCAGCGGTGGTAGCAACTGGTCCAATTGGGCGATGGGATGGGCGTTGTCGGCGCCGTAGCGCTCCACCGCGCCTTGCGGTCCAGAGCGACGACCGTGCCAGATTTCCATGCGCGGGTCGCGCTCGCGGCAGAACAGCAGGAACTCCTGTTCGCCACCGGGGGCCAGCACGGCGATCGCTTCCGGTTCGGGAAAACCGGTCAGATAATAAAAATCGCTGTCCTGGCGATAGGGGTAATCGACATCGCGGTTGCGCGGGGCCGGTGGCGCGGCCGGCAGCAGAGCCACCGAGCCGGAACCCATGCGTTCCATCAGCGCGCGACGGCGGCGGGCGAAAACGCTGGGCGGTAGGGTGCGGGCGAGCATCGATGGCAGCTCCGGGTTCAGTGCAGGCGGGCGGGACGGCGCAGGTCCTGCTGGACGATCAGCAATCCGACCCGCAGGTATTCGACCACTTCGGCGTAGGCGGTTTCATCGGCTTCGGTGGCATCCTCAGCCTCGAAGCCGACCTGGGCGATTTCGGCCGTGTCGTGCAGAAATTCCCGGCTTTCCGCCGAGAGCGCGCCGTTCCGGTCCGCCTGCCCCAGACCCAGGCCAAACAGCAAGCCTTGACACCAGGCGCCGAGCGCGTCGCTGCGCTGTTGCAGGGGCGCCTCGTCTTCGGGCAGCAGCGGGGTTACCGCGCAGTCGGCGTCGCTCAACTGGGCGGCGGCGTAGTCGAACAGCTTTCGCAGCAGATCGTCGGCGGGTTCGGAGATCTCACCCTCATCGGCCAGTTCTTCGTGGACGCAGCGTAGCCACCGATCGCAGTTTAGATGCGGATCCGCGCACAGCAGGCCGCACAGCAATCCATGCAACTCGGCGGGGTTGAAGGGATCGAGCAGCCGGGTCAGGCGTTCGAAGACGGGCGAATGGCTGGCAAGCATCGGGAGAACTCCTGCGCCTCGAAGCGGCGCGTCGACCGGCAATCCTAACATTCCCCGCTTTGACCCCGAAAGCAGGCGGAAAATTGACCCGGTTGGAATGACCGCTCTATAGTATTTACATGGAAACCGACGAACTGTACGAAACCGCCGCGCCCGCCGAGGTGGATGATCTGGAAAACATCTCCGAGACCGCCGCGACCGGCCTGGCCATCCTCGCCGAACGGCTGGAACGGCTGGCCGCGTTGTGCGAGCGTTTGCAGGGAGACAAGCACCTTCTGCGTGAGCAGAATCGGACCTTGCAGGCGGAATGCGCCGCCCTGCGCGAGCAGAACGAACAATCGCGTTCCCGTATCGACGCCATGATCGTGCGCCTGAAGGGTTTGGAGCAAGCCTCGTGAGCCAGGAAACCGTGGGTGTCACCGTGCATCTAATGGGCTGTGAGTATCGCTTTGCCTGCCAGCCCTCCGAGCGCGACGATCTGCTGGAAGCGGCCCGCTATCTCGACGTACGGATGCGGGAAGTTCGCGATCGCACCAGCAAGCTGCTGAGCCTGGAAGCGGTTGCGGTAATGGCCGCGATCAATGTCAGCAACGAGTTGCTTCGGCAGCAGCATTTGTCGGCCGAGGCAGATACGCTGGTCGGCCGTCAGGTGGAAGATTTATTGCGGAAAGTTGACGCTGTGCTTAGCAAAGCCGAGTCAGAAGGGCTATAATTTCAACCAGGTTTTCTTTTTCAGTTCGGGCGTTCTCTGCGGTGTTCGAGTAGTGGGCCGGGTAACCCCTTGATCCTAGATATTTTTACCCAGGGAGCACGGTCGTCGGTGTTGTGTGCATGTCCGCCGCGTTGCGGAAAGCCTGATATACCGCTCTGTTCCCCCACTTGAGCCGCATGGTTCAAGGGCAAAGGCTCGAGACGGCACAGGCGGAGAACGCCCCCTCCCCAGTCCAGCGACGCATCAGGCGTCGTTTTTTATGCCTCGAAATCCATGGTGATCGACTCGCAACTGCTGCGCCGGCAACTTCGCGCCCTGCGACGCGGCCTGTCCCCCGCCGTGCGCCATCAAGCCGCGCTGGCGGTTGCCCGCCGCCTGGAATCCCGGCCGTTGGTCCACGCCGTTCGGATTGCCGGTTACTGGGCTTGCGACGGCGAGTTGGACCCAGCGCCGGCGCTGGAACGGGCCTGGGCCGAAGGCGGGCAGGTTTTTCTGCCGGTGCTGGCCGGCGAACCGCCGCGCGCGCTCCAGTTCGCGTCCCATCGACCTGGAGCGCCGCTGCGCCGCAACCGATTCGATATCCCCGAACCCGAGCTTGCTCCGGCGGAATGGTTGCAACCCGCTGATCTGGATCTGGTCCTCGTGCCGTTGGTGGCTTTCGACCCGACCGGTACCCGTTTGGGCATGGGCGGCGGTTTCTACGACCGCAGCTTCGCTTTTCTGCGCGATGCAAGCGAACGGCGTCGGCGACCTTTCCTGCTGGGGTTGGGCTACGACTTCCAGGGCGTCGGCGAACTGGTCCGGCAACCGTGGGATGTGCCGCTGGATGCCGTGGCGACCGAGCAGGGGATTTACGAGTTTTCCAGTTGCGGGGGGCGGGCATGAGCTACTGGCTGCTGAAATCCGAGCCGTGGACGTTCGGCATCGCCGATTTGGAAAGCGCGCCAGACCAAATCACGCCTTGGGAAGGGGTGCGCAACCATCGGGCCCGCAATTTCCTGCGGGATGATTTTCGCTTGGGCGATCAGGCATTTTTTTATCACTCCAGCACGGCGGATCCCGCCATCGTGGGGATTGTCAAAGTGGTGCGGGCCGGCTATCCGGATGAAACCGCCTTCGATCCGGATAGCCCCTACCACGACCCCGCCAGCACGCCGGATCATCCCCGCTGGTATCGGGTGGATGTGCGGCTGGTCCGCCGCTTGCGCCGACCGGTTTCGCTGGCCGAACTGAAGCGGCATCCGGAGGTTTTGGGCGAGTTTACCCTGCTGCGTCGGGGCAACCGTCTGTCGGTGCTGCCGGTGACCGCGGCGCAATGGGCGTTCGTGCGGGTTCTGGAAACCCGGCTGCCGACTTAAGCTCGCCCGTCCAGAAACAGCCGGTAGGCGGGATTGTCGGTCTCCTCGTGAAAGGGGTAGTCGAGTTCGCGGATGAAGGTTTGGAACTGGGGCCGTTCGGCTTCCGGAACCTGGATGCCGACCAGCACCCGGCCATGGTCCGAACCGTGGTTACGGTAGTGGAACAGACTGATGTTCCAGCCGTGCGCCATGCCGGTCAGAAACTTCAGCAGCGCGCCCGGCCGCTCGGGAAATTGAAAGCGGTAGAGCAGTTCGTCGCGGATGCTCGGCGCGTGGCCGCCGACCATGTAGCGCACATGCAGCTTGGCCATCTCGTTATCGCTCATGTCGGTGACCGGGTAGCCGTGCTCGCGCAAGGCGTCGATAATCCGATTTTTTTCCCCTTGGCCCTCGGTGAGCTGCACGCCGGCGAACACCTGCGCTTGCCGGTCGTCGGCGTAGCGGTAGTTGAATTCGGTGATGGCGCGTTTGCCGATGACTTGGCAGAACTTGCGGAAGCTGCCCGGTTGCTCCGGGATGGTGACCGCCAGCAGCGCCTCGCGCCGCTCGCCCAGTTCGGCCCGCTCGGCGACATGGCGCAAGCGGTCGAAGTTGATGTTGGCGCCACAGTGGATGGCGATGAGGTTGGCCCCGGCGATACCGCTGCGTTCCACGTATTTCTTTAGCCCGGCCGTGCCCAGCGCTCCGGCCGGTTCGGCGATGGAGCGTGTGTCGTCGAAGATATCCTTGGTGGCGGCGCAGATTTCGTCGGTGGAGACCACGATGACCTCGTCTACCAGTTCCCGCGCCAACCGGAAGGTTTCCTCGCCGACCTGCCGCACCGCTACGCCGTCGGCGAAAATCCCGACCTGGTCGAGCGTGACCCGCTCGCCCTGTTTGAGCGCCTCGTACATCGAGGCGGCGTCGTCCGGCTCCACGCCGATGATTTTGATCTCGGGCCGTAGAAACTTGACGTAGGCGGCCACGCCAGCGATCAGGCCGCCCCCGCCGACCGCAACGAAGAGCGCGTCGATCGGGTCGGGATGCTGGCGCAGGATTTCCATGCCGATGGTGCCCTGGCCGGCGATCACGTCCGGGTCGTCGTAGGGATGGATGAAGGTTAAACCCTTGTCCGCTTCCAATTGGCGGGCGTGCTGGTAGGCTTCGTCGTAGGTATCGCCGAACAGCACGGTCTTGCCGCTGCGGTCGCGCACCGCCTGCACCTTGATGGCCGGCGTGGTGCGGGGCATGACGATGGTGGCCTTGACGCCGAGCCGCTGGGCGGCCAGGGCCACCCCCTGAGCATGATTGCCGGCCGAGGCGCAGATGATGCCCTTATCCAGCGCTTCGCGCGGCAGGTGGACGATCTTGTTGTAAGCGCCGCGCAGTTTGAAGGAGAACACCGGCTGCAGGTCTTCGCGTTTGAGCAGCACCCGGTTGTTCAGCCGTCGCGATAGCCGGTTCATGACATCGAGCGGTGATTCGATGGCGACATCGTAGACGCGGGCGGTGAGAATTTTTTTGATGTAGTCGTGCATGATGGTTTGAGATGACTGATAGGGGAAATCGCATGTCTGGCGATGAGATGAAAAAACGGGCCGCCGAGGCGGCGTTGGAGTATGTCGAGGATAATACGGTCGTGGGCGTTGGCACCGGTTCGACGGTCAACTATTTTATTGAGGCCCTGGCGCGCATCAAGCACCGTATAGAGGGCGCGGTGTCGAGTTCCGGGGCGACCGCGCAAAGATTGAAAGCCTGCAAGATTCCAGTGCTGGATCTGAACGCCGTCGGGCCGTTGCCGTTGTATGTGGACGGCGCCGACGAAGCCAACCCCCGGTTGCAGCTGATCAAGGGCGGCGGTGGCGCGCTGACCCGTGAAAAGATCGCGGCGGCCGCCAGTGAAAAGTTCATTTGCATTGCCGATCAGTCCAAGCTGGTGGACGTGCTGGGAACATTTCCGTTACCGGTCGAGGTGATTCCGATGGCGCGTAGCCATGTCGGACGCGAACTGTTGAAACGGGGCGGACAACCGGTGTTGCGGGAAAACTGCGTCACCGATAACGGCAACTTGATCCTCGACGTTTATAACCTGCACATCCTGGAACCGGCCAAACTGGAAGCCGAACTGAACAATATTGCCGGTATCGTCACGGTAGGGTTGTTCGCGTTGCGGCCGGCCGATGTATTGTTGTTAGGTACGCCGGACGGGGTGCGAGCGATACGGGTTTGAACAAGAGTTGCAGGGAATAAAAACGGGCGCTGCAACGCAGCGCCCGCCGCCCTTACGCCTGTATCCCCAGGCTATGTATTAGAAGTCAACCCGAGTGCCGATCGAGACGGCGTTTTGGTCACCCATGGACAACCCCGTCGAGGAATCGCCCGGTACGTTGTAAAGCTTGGCGCTGCGGCCGATGTATTCAGCCCAGACCGAGGTTCGCTTGCTGAAGTTGTACTGGTAGCCCACCACGTAATTGTCGATTTTCTTGTCGCCGTCGACCCCGGTGTCCAGTTGGCCGTAGGCGGCGCGCACGGTATTGTCGCCGAAGACATACTGGCCGGTCAGATACCAGTTGGTGGCGTCGTTGCCGGGAAAGAGTTGGGCTCCCGTTGGAGCCTTAACCTGGGTTAGCAGGTTGAGGATGTAGAGGCTACCCTGTTCGTAGATGAAGCCCAAGCTGAATGGCCCGGAGTTGTAGCCCAAACCCAGAACCCAGTTTGACAGATCGAGATCGAGGGTGACACCAGGAAGGGTATCGGGATTGAGAGGGATATTGCTCTTGCCTTCCAGCTTGATGTAGCTGATACCGGCGAAGAAGGGCCCATTGCTGTATTTGGCGGCCAGGTTCCAGATATCGACATTATCCGATACGTTCGAGCTGGGGCCATTCATGACCAGCATGGCTTCACCGCTAAAGCCATTGAAATCGGGCGTGGAATAATACACGCTATTCGATAGCCGAACCAGATCGCCATCCGCTTGGCTGCGATTGCCGCTGAGCGAAAATCCGCCTCCCAACCACTGCGGATAGAGGAAGGTTTTGCCGCTATTGAAAATATCGGTAATGCCGGCGACGTTGTAATAGGGGGTATCCTGGGTACCGAGAGTCAGGGTGCCGAAACCGCCCTTGAGCCCGACGTATTTGGGTCGGTTGCTATCCCAGTTGCCGCCTTCGGTCACATCGACGCCGAATTCGTAGCGATAAACGGCGCTCAGACCGCCACCCAAATCCTCGGAGCCCAACACACCGAGGCGCGAGGAGTCGTTGACGACATCCCAGTTGCCACCAGTTTTTACGGAATCAAGGGTTTCGTCGTTGTAATCTACCGACACCCGCGCCGAGCCGTACAGGATGGTATCGGCCTGCGCCACGAACGGTAGGGCGAGAGCGCCAGCAACAGCCAAGGCAAGAACGGACTTTTTCATGGCGTGGTTCCCTGATTGTCTTTAAGTTGAGCTATATTTCAAAATTTGCTTTCAAATCAATATATTGGATTGATTTGAAAGCAATCTTGAAGCCGCTTTCAGAGACATTTATATAATCATTGCGGTAAAAATGCAACTGCTTTTTTATAAAAAATACAACTTATTGGTGTCTGCACAACGATCAACTTAGGTGTGTATCATTCTGATACTAGAAAACGCAAACGGACGCCCGAGGGCGTCCGTTTCATTGGAACCGGTCAGCAGCGGGGATCAGAAATCCACGCGGGTGCCGATGGAGACCGATTGCTGGTTGCCGATCAAGCTGTTATCGACATCGCTGTCGACGTATTCAACCCACACGCGGGTCCGCTTGCTGAAGTTGTACTGGTAGCCCAGAACGTAGGTGTTGATATCGTCCTGCTTGAGGAAGCCAGTCTGGACGCCTTTCGCATAGACCGGAATGGTGCCCTTATCGGGGCTGGTGTAGCCGTAGGCAGCCCGGATGATGTTATTGCCGAAGGTGTAGGCGCCAGTCAGGTACAGGTTTGAAGTGTTACCGAAGTAGAGCGTATTAAGGTCGCCGTCTTCGTAGTTGAGGGTGACCGCGAAGGGACCGGAGTTGTAGCCAAAGGCCGCGCCCCACATATCGCCACCGTCCCAATTGGGTCGGGTGTACCTAATGCCATCATAGGCAGGATTGTTGAAGTAACTGCTGAAACTTGGACCATCCACCGCCATGTAGGCCACGCCCGCGAACCACGGCCCGTTCTTGTAGGTGGCGTTGAGCTGGTACATGTCGATGGTGTCGGAAACATTACAAGGCAACTTGTTGTCGGGGTTGCACTTTGTCAGCTCGGCGGGGGTCGTCGGGTCGTTGGCGCTGATGTCGCCGTTCATGACCAGCATGGCCTGGAAGCCGAAGCCGCTCCAGTTGGGCGAGCTGTACAGCAGGCTGTTGTCCATGCGGGTACCGTAGACGGAGCCCAGGAAACCGGTTCTTTGGAGGAAGGTATTGGCCGAGTTGTTAAAGACGTCGGAGACACCGAGCACGTTGTAGTAGGGAGTCCACTGGGTGCCCACGGTGACCGAACCCCAACTGGTGCCCTTCAGGCCCACCCACTTCGGCCGATTGCTGTTGAAGTTGCCGCCTTCGGTGACGTCGACGCCGAATTCATACTGATAGATGGCGCTCAGACCGCCACCGAGGTCTTCCTCGCCGCGCACGCCCAGCCGGGAGGAGTCATTGACCGTATCCCACGCGGTGAAACCCGAGATGAGCGGAATCAGAGAGCCGTTGGGGGCTCTTAAGCCGGTGTAGACCGTGTCCAGGTCGACATAATCGACGGACACCCGGGCCGAGCCATACAGGGTGGTGTCAGCAAGGGCGGAGGTGCTAACCAGTGCAGCGGCGACGGCCAGCGCGATAGCAGACTTTTTCATGACTAAACTCCTAGGTTTGTGTTGTATATACACAACAAAGAGGTGCTCTCAAATCATTAAGGAAATTTATACGCATTCTGAAGCAGAAATGCAACTGATATTTTCAAAAAAAACACAAAACTTGGTTTCTGTTTTAATTAAACAACAAATTGTTGTTTTTTGTTTAAGCGATAAAAAACCCACCTGAGCAACTCGGGTGGGTGGGTAATGGTTGGGGGACTAGGATTCGAACCTAGGTTGACGGAGTCAGAGTCCGTAGTCCTGCCGCTAGACGATCCCCCAAGAAGATACTTAACGCTTGGAGTATTGGGTGGCGCGGCGGGCCTTGCGCAGGCCGACCTTTTTGCGCTCCACCTCGCGGGCGTCGCGGGTGACGAAGCCGGCTTTGCGTAGCGAGGGGCGCAGGCTTTCATCGTATTCGATCAACGCCCGGGTGATGCCGTGACGGATCGCGCCGGCCTGCCCGGTGATGCCGCCGCCCTTGACGGTCACATAAACATCAAACTTGTCCCTCAGATCGGCGGCTTCCAGCGCCTGATACGCCACCATGCAGGACGTCTCACGCCCAAAATACTGGTTCAGGGGGCGCTGGTTGACCATGATATTGCCGCTGCCGGGCCTCAGGAAAACCCGCGCCGTGGCGGTCTTGCGCCGGCCGGTGCCGTAGTGCTGATTTTCGCTCATTCTTGCCTTTCCGTTAGTGAATGCACCCGCCGAAAACTACCCAAGCAGTTCCAGGGCCTTGGGCTGCTGGGCGGTGTGTTGGTGTTCGGCGCCCGCGTAAACCTTCAATTTCCGGAACATCGCCCGGCCCAGCGGGTTTTTGGGCAACATCCCCTTGACGGCGATCTCGATAACGCGCTCCGGGGCCTTTTGCAACAGCTTGTCCATCGAAATGGACTTGAGGTTGCCGACGTAACCGGTGGTCCGATAATAGATCTTGTCGGTCCGCTTCCGGCCGGTCGCTCGCACTTTTTCGGCGTTGACCACGATAATGTAGTCGCCGGTATCGACGTGTGGGGTAAACTCGGGCTTATGTTTGCCCCGCAAGCGGCGCGCGATCTCGGTCGACAGCCGGCCCAGAACCTTGTCCGTGGCGTCGATCACGTACCAGTCGCGCTTGACCTCGGCCGGCTTGGCGCTGAAAGTTTTCATTGTGACGTGCTCCGAAAAGTCCGTGTTCGCTTGGAAAGTCGTGCATTGTATGCAAGCGGCATTCGTCCTACAACCCCCGTCGGTGCGCGGGAGCCGCAAAAAATGCCAGCCGGGCCGCTAGATGCGCAATCGCTCCACCACCCGGCCGTTGACCAGATGCTGCTCGATGACTTCATCGAGGTCGGCGCGGTCTACATAGCTGTACCAGGTCGCCTCCGGGTAAACGACCATGACCGGTCCTTCGGCGCAGCGGTCCAGACAGCCGGCGGTATTGATGCGGACCTTGTCGGGAATGGCCGGGCCAAGTTGCTTGACGCGTTGCTTGACGTAGTCGCGCGCTTCCTGGGCGCCGCATTGCTGGCAGCACTGCGAGCCGTCCGGCCGCAGATTGGTGCAAAAAAAGATATGGTAGCGATAATACGACACTTCGTTTTCTCCGATCCGAACTCAAGCTTAAGCTCATGACAACTCGTCACTATACCCCCGTTGACGCCCTGCTCATCAACCTGGATCAGGCGCTCCGCACCGTTTTCGGCCAGCCGGCGACGACCGGTCGCGCCAACCCGGCCACCGCCGCGCCGCCCGCCGATCCGCCGCCTGCGGCACGCAAGCGGGCCGGACGGCTGATGCGAGTCAATCACACCGGCGAGGTTTGCGCCCAAGCGCTTTATCGAGGCCAGGCGCTGACCGCGCGGCTGGATGCGGTGCGCGGCCGCATGGAACGGGCCGCCGGCGAGGAAAACGACCATCTGGCCTGGTGCGAAACGCGGCTGAAGGAACTGGGCAGCCATCCCAGCGTGCTCAATCCGTTGTTCTACGCGGGCGCTTTCACCATCGGAGCCTTGGCGGGCAAGGCGGGAGACCGCTGGAGCCTGGGGTTTGTCGCCGAGACCGAACAGCAGGTGGTCCAACATTTAAATACCCATCTGGAGCGCCTGCCTGTCGAGGACCGGCCCAGCCGGGCCATTCTGGAGCAGATGAGGGAAGACGAGGCCCGCCACGCCGCCGATGCCCTGGCGGCGGGCGGCGCCCGCCTGCCGCTGCCCCTGCGTGCGTTGATGCAAGGCGCGTCCAAGGTAATGACCCGGACCACTTACTGGGTCTAGGCGCGGGGCGCGCCGTGAATCCGGTTAAATCTGCAAGCCCTCGTGCAGGTTCTCGCCGTGGAAGATTTCCGCCATTTCCCGCCGCAGGCGTCGTTCGATTTCCGCCTGTTCGCGTGGGGATATATCCTGCTTGTCCACGCTGAACAGGTGATTGTTCAATTCGAAGTTCTTCAGGATCATTTTGGTGTGGAAGATATGTTCCTGATGAACGTTCACGTCGATCATCCGATACCGCTCCTGGGTGTCCTTGGAGAGGTAGTTCTGAATCGAACTGATCGGGTGGTCGATGAAATGTTTCTTGCCGGTCACGTCACGAGTAAAGCCCCGCACCCGATAGTCGATGGTGACGATATCCGATTCGAAGCTGTGGATCAGAGGGTTCAGTGCCTTGAGCGGGGAGATGCGGCCGCAGGTGGATACGTCGATATCGGTTCGGAAGGTGCTGATGCCGTTGTCGGGGTGGCTTTCCGGGTAGGTGTGAACCGTGATATGGCTTTTATCCAGATGGCAGACCACCGCTTCCGGCAGTGGGCCGGACGGCTCGGTGTTGGACAGCCGGTCGGATCTGGTCGGCTCCTCGGAAATCAGCATGGTCACGCTGGCGCCCTTCGGGGCGTAATCCTGCCGGGCGATATTCAGAATGTCGGCGCCGATGATCCTGGATACATCGCTTAGAATCTGGGTCAGGCGCTCGGTGTTGTACGCTTCGCCAATATAGGCGATGTAGCGTTCCCGCTGCTCCGGCGTCGAGGTGTGGCGGATGTCGTAGGTATTGAAGCCGAGCGTCTTGGTAAGGTTGTTGAACCCCTGTAATTGCAGTTTGGGCACGGGCTTCGGAAGCATCGCAATTTCTTTCTCCAAAGGCGAAAAAGCCAAACCCGCCAACACGCGCGCCGGCGTGCTCCACGGAAAGCGTGCGAGTGTATAGCGTTCCCGAAACCGTTGTGAAATTTCCCCTCCTTGGACCAGGAGGGGGGTCGCAACGGCGATTCCACAACTCAGGGAGGAACGCCATGGCGGGTTTCGATGACGGGATTAGGGGTTTGCGGCGGACGCGCGCTCAGGCCTCGCGGATTTCGAAGGTGTGGGTAATTTGAGCGGTTTTGCCCAGCATAATCGAAGCCGAGCAGTATTTTTCCGCCGACAGGTGAATGGCGCGCTCGATCGGTTTGGTGCCCAGATTCGCGCCGGTGAAGATGAAGTGAACGTGGATCTGGGTGAACACCTTGGGGTCCTCGGTGGCCCGTTCTGCTTCGATTTGCACCTCGCAGCCGCGCAGATCCTGCCGGGCCTTGCGCAGGATGTTGACCGCGTCGATCGCGGTGCAACCGCCCATGCCCATCAGCAGCATTTCCATCGGCCGCGGCCCGAGGTTGTGACCGCCCAGTTCGGGCGGACCGTCCAGCACCACGGCATGGCCGCTGGGCGATTGGGCCACGTAAGTCATGTCTTCCAGCCAGATAACGCGGGTTTTCATGGTGGTTGTGCTCGCCGGAGGCGAGCGTTTCCCCTTGCCTGTTTGTGGTTTGGTAAAGTGTCGGCGGACAGGGTAGCACGGTAGCCCTCGGGGATCCGAAATCCCGTCAAGGAATTCGCCCGCGCAAGACGGGCGTGAGAGCCTTCGCCGGGATCTTGCGGGGCTACCCGAAATTTCGATAACAAACGCCGGGGCAGGCGTGCGGGCGGACGATCATGAACGCCTTATCGGTGAATCTGGATTACATCTACTTTCTCTACGGACTGTCGTTCGTGCTGCTGGCGACGGTGGCGGTGGCGCTCGGTGGTTGGGAAAAAACGCTACCGTGGCGGTGGTTGGCCGTGTTCGGCGTCTTTCACGGCTCGAACGAGTGGCTGGATCTGCTGGCGCTCGGTTCGGGAGACTCGCCGGCCTTCCAGGGCGTTCGGCTGGCGGTGCTGGTGGTGTCCTTTCTGGCGCTGGTCGAGTTTGGCCGGCGCGGGATGGCGGGTGACAGCCCGCGATTCGGCAGGTCGGTTTGGCTGCTGCTGCTGGGGCTGGCCGTCTTGGGCGGGCTGTCCGGCGCGATGAGTGGGCTGAACGCCACATGCCGCTACGCGCTCGGCCTGACCGGCGGCATATTAGCCGCCGCGGTATTTTGGCGAGCCGCCGGCTCGACCGGGGACGGGCAGCGCCGAGGGTGCTTGCGGCTGGCGGCCGGCTCCATGCTAGCCTACGGTCTGGCGGCCGGCCTGGTGGTCCCCAAAGCCGCGTTTTTCCCGGCTTCCTGGCTCAATCACGACGATTTTCTGGCGTTTACCGGAATGCCCGTGCAGTTCGTCCGCATGCTATGCGCGTTGGGCGTCATGACCGGTGTGTGGCTGCACGGACGGTGGGTGTCGGGCGTGTGGTTGCGGCATTCCGGACCGATTCCGCGCTGGCTGTACCCGGTGCTATTCGTGCTGCTGAGCGGGCTGGGCTGGTGGGCCACCGACTGGCAGGGCAGGAGCATCGATGCCAACCTGCGGGAGCGACTGCTACAGCAGGCGTTGAAGATCGCCCAGACGATCAACCCCGCCGAGGCGGCGGTGCTGACCTTTACGGCGGCGGATGAGGAGGCGCCGGTGTTCGAGCGCCTGCGCCGTCAGATGATCGCCTACGGCCGCTTTCTCGGCCAGCGCAGTATCTACAGCATGGCCCTTCGCGGCGACACCCTGGTCTTCGGGCCGGAAAACCTGGTCGCGAACGATTCGCTGGCTTCGCCTCCCGGCACGCGATACGAGCGGCCACCCGCGGGATTGCGCGCCATCTTTCAGGACAAGCATCCGTTCGCGACCGGGCCGTTCGCCGATGAATACGGCGAGTTTGTCTCGGCCTTTGCGCCCGTGCTGGATCCGAACAGTGGCGCGGTCCTGATGGTGGTCGGCCTGGATATCCCGGCCGATGCGTGGAACGCCCGGATCGCGGCAGACCGTCTGCTGCCGATCCTCGGCACCCTGATCCTGCTGCTGATTTTTCTGACCGGGACCGGCACCCTCCAGCGGTGGAGCTGGCGCCCCGTGGTTCGCCCGCGGCGCTGGCGTCATTTCGAAACCGTCCTGGTCGGGGTGCTGGGCCTGTTGTTGACGGTTGCCGTATCGCTTCTGGTGTTGCAGACGGAAAACCGCGCGCGCCGCTCCAGCTTCGAGCGTCTGGCCGATGTCCACTTGGTCAACATCCGCGATATGCTCGATCAATTTCAAGTTGCGCTGGCCGACCTGGCCCAGTTTTTTGCCGTCACCCCACGGGCGGATCGCGAGACGTTTCGCGCCTTCGCCGGGCCGGTGGCGGGTAGAATCCAGGCGGTTCAGGCGCTCGGCTGGATCCGACCGGCGCCGGAGGCCGCGCGGGAGCGTATCGAAGCCGAACTGCGCCGGGAGGCCGGCGGCGATTTTGTCATCTGGGAGTACGATGCCCACGGCCGACGAGTGCCCGCCGTGGGCCGGCGGATTTACTATCCGGTCGTCGCGGTGGAGCCGCTGGCCGGCAACCAACCCATCCTGGGGTTCGACCAGGGCTCGGAACCCTTGCGCCGCGCCGCGCTGGAGCGGGCGATTCACACCGGGCTGGTTACGGCGAGCAATCCGGTGCTGCTGGTTCATGCCAGCGAGTTGCGGCAGGGCATACTGGTTTACCAGCCGGTGTTCGCGCCGGCCGAGTCGGAAGCCGGGAGCCCCGCCGGCGCCGGATCCACCGGGCAATTGCGCGGGGTGGCGCTGGGCGCGATGCGCTTCCAGTCCCTGCTCGATCGATCCTTGCTGCGCGGCATCGATTCCATCGACAAAATTGCGGTGCGCCTGCGGGATCTGACGCCCACTTTGCGTCCCAACCTGCTGGCGATTCATTCCACCCCGCCGACGGTTGGGGAGGAGGGGAGGTTGGACGGCGGCTTGTTCGGCCGGGGCGAGTTGCAGACCGTCTATCCGCTGTTTGTCTTCGGCCGCGCCTATGCGGTGGTGGTCCGGCCCACTCCGGCGTTTTATGCCGCCTATCCGGCGCGGGCCAGCGGTTGGGCGGCGTTCGCGGGCTTGTCGCTGACGGCGGTGCTCGCCGCTTTCGTCGGCTTCCTGCGCAACCGGCAGTTCTTTTTGGAGCGGCAGGTGGAGGCGCGCACGGCCGAACTGCGCGCGCGGGAGGAGGATTTGACCCTCACCCTGCATTCCATCGGCGACGGCGTGATCACCACCGACGTCGCCGACCGGATCACGCGCATGAATCCAGTGGCCGAGCGGCTGACCGGTTGGCCCTTGGCGGAAGCGGCCGGACGACCGCTGGGGGAGGTGTTTCACCTGGCCGATCCGCAAACCGGCCAGCCGGTGGCCGAGCCGGCGCCGGTGCTGGCCGGCGGCCCGACCCCGTCTTACACCACCCTGATCGCCCGCGACGGCGTCGAACGTCAGATTACCGACAGCGCCGCGCCCATCCGCAACGACGTCGGCGCCGTGATGGGTTCGGTCCGGGTGTTTGCCGACGTGACCGCCGAGTACCGGATTCGGGAAGCGCTGCGAAAAAGCGAGGAGCGCTACCGCGGCTACTACGAACTGGGGCTGATCGGCATGGCGATCACCTCGCCGGAAAAGGGTTGGGTGCAGTACAACGATCAACTGTGCGCCATGCTGGGCTACGCGCGGGAAGAACTGGTTGTCAAAACCTGGGCCGAACTCACCCACCCCGACGATCTGGCCGCCGACGAGGCCCAGTTTAGCCGGGTTCTGAGCGGCGAGATCGACGGCTACGCGATGGACAAGCGCTTCATCCGCGGGGACGGCGAGGTGGCATACACCGTTTTGTCGGTCCGCTGCGCGCGCAAGCCGGACGGTACGGTGGACCATTTCATCGCCATGGTGCAAGACATCACTAAACGCAAGGAGATGGAAGAGGCGCTGCGGGAGCGGGAAGCCACCTTGCACAACATCACCGATTCGACCCGCGACGCCATCCTGATGATGGATCCACAGGGGCGGATCAGCTTCTGGAACCCGGCCGCCGAACACATTTTCGGCTATGCCGGGGACGAGGCGATGGGGCGGGAACTGCACGCGCTGCTGGCGCCGGAACGCTATCGCAACGCCCACCGGCAGGCGTTTCCGGAGTTCCAGCGTAGCGGGCGTGGCAACGCGGTGGGCAAGACCGTGGGTCTGCACGCCCTGCGCAAGGACGGAACGGAGATCGCGGTGGCGCTTTCCCTGTCCGCGGTATCGATCCGGGGCGGGTGGTACGCGGTGGGCGTGGTGCGCGACGAGACCGAACGCCATGCCCAGGAGCAGGAACTGCGTCGGCTGGCCACCACCGACCCGCTGACCGGTCTGGCCAACCGCCGCCATTTTCTACAGCAGCTGGTGCGGGAGATGGAACGGTTCCGGCGCTACGCCAGACCGGCGGCGCTGCTGATGCTGGATCTGGATCATTTCAAACAGGTCAACGACCGCTACGGCCATGTCTCCGGCGATCGGGTATTGCAACATTTCGCCACCATCGCCCAGCAGACGCTGCGAAAAGTCGATCTGCTCGGCCGGTTGGGCGGCGAGGAGTTCGCCGCGCTGCTGCCGGGCACGGAGGTGGAGGGCGCGCGGCGGCTGGCCGAACGGTTGCGGCAAACCCTGGCGGATTCGCCCGCCGCCGGCGAGACCGGCGAGATCGGCTTCACCGTCAGCGTCGGCCTGACGCCGTTCGCCGCCGCCGATCGGACCACCGACACGATTCTGGCCCGCGTCGACCGGGCGCTGTATCGCGCCAAGGAGCGGGGTCGCAACCGGGTCGAGGTGGAGCCGGCATGACGGATTCCAGGGGAAATGACGCGGTGCTGTGACGGAACGCGCGATCTGGACTAAAATCACGCTATCGCGATCCGGTTGGCGGGCTTGCCGCGCCTGGGGGATGCCCGCACTCATCGGACGATGGCGATTTCTAGAGGACGCAGATGAATCTGGATATAGCGTTCCTCTCTGAGTTGTGGAATCGCCGTTTCGAACCACCCCGGCGCTACGCGCCACCCCTCCTTGTCCACGGAGGGGAATGTTCGCAACTGATTTGGGAACGCTATATGCACGGTCCGCCCATCCTGTTGGTGGAAGACAACCCGATGGATGTCGATCTCACCCAGCGCGCCTTCGCGCGGCGCAAGCTCGCCAACCCCCTGCTGGTGGCGCGCGACGGCGAGGAAGCCCTGGCCTGGATCCCCCGCTGGGAGGCCGGCGAACCGACCCCGGTGGTCATCCTGTTGGATCTCAAATTGCCGCGGGTGGACGGGCTGGAGGTGCTCCGCCAACTGAAGGTCCATCCCGCTTGGCGCACCATTCCGGTGGTGGTGCTGACCTCCTCGGGCGAGGATCGCGACATCCTGGACGCTTACGAGCTCGGCGCCAACTCCTACATCGTCAAACCGGTGGATTTCGACAAGTTCATTGAAGTGGCGGCCCACATCGAAATTTACTGGTGCCTGCTCAATGCCGTCCCCCCGCCGAGCGAGAGTGGCCATGGAGGCTAGCCTGCGCGTGCTTTACGTCGAGGACGCCGAGACCGACGCCGATCTGGCCCGGCGCGCGCTGACCCATCTGGCGCCCCAATGCACATTGGATGTCGCCTCATCCCTGCGGCACGGGCTGGAACGGTTGGTCGCCGCGCCGACCGGTTACGATCTGGTGCTGACCGACCTGCGCCTGCCGGACGGCGACGGCCTGGACCTGCTGGCCCATGTCCGCGAACGCGACCTGCCGCTGGCGGTCGTTATTCTGACCGGCTCCGGCGACCAGGAGTCGGTGATCGCCGCCCTTAAGGCCGGCGCGGACGATTATCTGGTCAAGACCGGCGATTATTTGGAGCGGCTGCCGAAGACCCTGACTGCCGCCCTGGTTCGCTTTCGCAACGAGGCCGCCCGCCGGACCCGACCGCTGCGGGTGCTGTACGCCGAACACAATCCATTCGACCTCGATCTCACCCGCCGCCATCTGGCGCAGTACGCTTCCTTTATCCGGCTGGATGTGGTGCACGACACCGACGAGGTGCTGGCGCGCCTGCCGGGCGCGGGCGCGGGCGCCGGGACGCCACCGTATGACGTCTTGCTGCTCGATTACCATCTGCCGGGCTCCGACGCGCTGGAGGCGGTCAAAATTCTGCGGGAAGAACGGGGCTTGGAACTGCCGGTGGTGCTGGTCACCGGCCAGGGTAGCGAGGAAGCCGCCGCGCAGGCCCTGCGCCTGGGCGTGGCGGACTATCTGGTCAAGCGGCCGGGCTATCTGTTCGAGCTGCCGGCCACGCTGGAAAAGGCGCACCATCAGGCGGAGCTGCTGCGCGAGCAGGCCGCCCTGCGCGCGAGCAACCGGCGCTACGACGAATTGACCGCCCGCATTCCGGTCGGCGTCTACCGCTTGCGCATGGTGCGGGACGGGGGAATCGGATTCGACTATGTGAGCGCGCGTTGGTGCGCGATGAACGATCTGGACCGGGCGGCGGTGCTGGCGGACGCCAGCCCGGCGTTCGAGTTGGTCCATCCGGAGGAGCGGGATGCGTTCCAGCGCCTGAACGAGCAGGTTCGGTCGGTGTTCGAGGCATTTTGCTGGGAGGGGCGTTTTCTGGTTCGTGGCGAGATGCGCTGGATGCGCCTGGAATCCACGCCCACCCGACAGGAGAACGGCGACATCGTGTGGGACGGCGTGCAAACCGACGTGACCGAGCGCCGGCTGGCGGAGGAGAAGCTGCGGCAGACCGCCACCGTCATCGCCAGCACCCGCGACGGCATGATCGTCACCGATCTCGAACCGCGCATCGTCGCGATCAATCCAGCCTATACCGAGATCACCGGCTACAGCGAGGCCGATGTGCTGGGTAAAAACCCGCGGATCCTGCAATCCGGCCGGCACGACCGCGCCTTTTACCAGGTAATGTGGGCCAGCATCCTGCAAACGGGCCACTGGCAGGGCGAGCTGTGGAACCGGCGCAAGAACGGCGAGTTATACCCGCAATGGCTGACCGTCAGCACCGTGCGCGACGAGCGCGGCGCGGCGACGCACTACGTCGGCGTATTGACCGATATCAGCCAGCTCAAGCGCGCCGAAGAGCGGCTGGCGCATCTGGCGCACTACGACCCGCTAACCGATCTGCCCAACCGGCTGCTGGCGCAGTCGCGGCTGGCCCACGCCGTGGATCAGGCCCAGCGGCACGAGCAACGGGTCGGCGTGCTGCTGCTCGACCTGGACCGTTTCAAAACCGTCAACGACAGCTTGGGCCATCCGGCCGGCGACGCCCTGTTGCGCGCCATCGCCCTGCGGCTGCGGGAGCGGCTGCGGGAAGAGGATACCCTGGCCCGGCTGGGCGGCGACGAATTCCTGGTGGTGCTGGAGCGCATGCCCCGTCCGGAAGAAGCCGCCTCGGTGGCCCAAAACCTGCTCGATCTGCTGACGCAACCCTTTGGGCTGCCGGACGGGTCGAAAGTGTATGTCAACGCCAGCATCGGCGTCAGTCTCTACCCGGACGACGGCGGCGGCGCCGCCGATTTGATCCAGCATGCCGACGCCGCCGTTTATCAGGCCAAGGAACAGGGACGCAATACCTATCGGTTTTACACCGAGGCGCTGACTCGAACCGCGCACGAGCGGTTGGACCTGGAGCGACGGCTGCGGGGGGCGCTGGAGCGGGAGGAGTTCCTGCTGCATTACCAGCCGCTGCTATCGGTGACCGAAGGGCGGATCATCGGAGTGGAAGCGCTGGTGCGCTGGCAACCACCGGGCGAGGCGCTGGTGTCGCCAGCTCGCTTCATCCCGCTGGCGGAGGAGACCGGGCTGATCGTGCCTTTGGGCGAATGGGTGCTGCGCACCGCCTGCGCCCAGGCTCAGGCGTGGCGGCTGGCCGGCTGGCCGTCTTTGTTGATGGCGGTCAATCTCTCTGCCCGCCAGTTCCAGCAGCCGGATTTGGTCGGACGGGTGCGGGCCGCTCTGGCCGATAGCAACCTGCCGGCGGATCACCTGGAATTGGAAATCACCGAAAGCGGTTTGATGGAGCAGGGCGAGCAGGCCGAGACCCTTTTGCGAGCCTTGAAGGAAACCGGGGTACGGCTGGCCATCGACGACTTCGGCACCGGCTATTCCTCGCTGGCCTACCTCAAGCGCTTTCCCATCGACCAGCTCAAGATCGACCAGAGCTTCGTGCGCGACATCCCGCACGATCCCAACGACATGGAAATCGCCGCCGCCATCATCGCCTTGGCGCACACCCTGCGGCTGGAGGTACTGGCGGAAGGGGTGGAAACGACCGAGCAGTTGGCCTTCCTGCGCGAGCGCGGCTGCGACCTGTGCCAGGGCTATCTATTTAGCCGCCCTCTCCCGGCGCGGGAGCTGGCGGTGTTGTTGGCCGCGCCGCCGGCGGTGAAGTAACGGGAATAGTAGTTTCCGACGGGACCGTTGCCATCCAGGCCCAGGAATTGATTGGCCTACCGGTCGATGGTGGGGGGCTTCCATTTGCCGATTCTGCCGCAACGCACCGCCTGGCGAATCGCGTCGGCGATCTCGCGGGGCGAGCCTTCGCCTCGATGGGCGCGAAGGGATGTAAAGTCCTTGTGACTGATCGACGCCGATGGATAGCGGAGTCCCTTGAGGGTGTCGCCGGAGCCCGGTTTCCCGGATTCCGGCTTTCTCACACAATCAAGCCAGATACACCCGCTCCAGCGCCCCGCGCGAGACGTTGCCCTTGCCGTCCTCGGCCTCGATGTAATAGCGCACGTCACCCGCGCCGACCGGCAGCTTGGCGGTGTAGTAGTTGGCGACGATGGCCGCGCCGGTCTGCGACGGGTACGGGCCGTTGTCGGTCATCGCCAAGCGGGTTTCGCCGGTGGCGGTGCGCAGTACCAGCGTCACCCGCTTCAGGCCGGTGATGTCGTACGCGAAGGTATGCACCGTGCCCTCGCGCGGCGCGTCCAGCAGGCAACCTTGACCCCAGCGTTTGCCGCCCGGATTTTCCGGCGTGACCCACGGCGCGAAGATGGTGGGGCCGGTGCGATCCTGGCCCGCCGCCAGTAGCGTATCGACCTCGCCCTTGACCATGCCGTAGCCCTTGTTCGTGGCATTGGTGACTTGCTGATCCCAGACATGCTGTCCGGTCCAGTACCAGTAGCAACTGGTCTCGGCAGCCAGCATCAGCCAATTGATGTCGTCCAGCCACGGCTTGCCGGGAACGGCATCCTCCAGCGAGTGAACCACGTTCTGGAACGCGGTCAGCACCGCCCAGGAATTCAGGTCGGGCGAATAGGGCTGATCGTAGCGACTGAACCACTTCATGAACTGCGGATCGCCGTTGTCCGCGCCGCTCCAGGAACCCGGCTCGATGTGCGCGGCCCGCGTCGGGTCGGGCGGGAAGCGGTCGAGATAATCGTGCACCGTGGTTAACTCGAAACGCGGATCGCCTTGTAACCAGCGCACCATTTCTCCGGTGTTGTGGTTGTAGTAGCTGTCGGCGCCGCCGCCGTGGTTATCGCCGTCGGAGTGCAGCAGGAAGAACGGCGGATGCTTCGGATCGAAGGCGCCGGTTTCGATGATCTGGTTGTAAACCTGCCCCAGTACGTCGGGATATTGCAGCGCCCCGAAACCGCCCCGGGCGTCCTCGTTGCCGATATAGCGCTCGGCCGGCACCGCGATGATCTGGTGAATCTGGCCCTCCGGGTCTTCGTAACGCACGTATTCCGGCTTGAGCAGACTCGGCGAAATTTTCGATCCCGCCCAGATATTCCGCAGTTGCAGCCAGTCGTTGACCGGCGGATTGACCTGCTCGGCGGGGTTGGGCGGCAACATGCCTTCGTTGATCCCGGCGTAGGGATAGTCCCGGCAGGCCCGGAAACGGTGGATGGAATCGTAAATCACCGCCCTGATGCCGGCCTGGTTCAGCGCCGGAATCATTCGAATGTGGAAAGCGGTCTCCGGCGGGAACATCACGCTGGACGCCTCGACGCCAAACGCGGAACGGATGATGTTGCGGTGCCATTCGACCTGCTTGACGATGTTGCGGGCCGGGGTCAGCGCCATCAGCGGGTGAAAGAAGCCGAAGGCCACAAAATCCACTCGCGGGTGACCCAGTTCGGTCTTGTCCTGGGCCACGGCGCGCAGTTCGTTGTTCCAGCCGCCGAACCGTCCGCCGCACAGGCCATCGGCGGCGCAGCGGTCCAGTTGCTCGATCAGCGAGCCGCTCCAACTGGTGGACAGCCCGGCGTGAGGCAGCCCGCCGCCGACGTACTGGCGCACGGCGTTCGGGATGAAGTGCGTGTAGGGGCCGCCGCGCGCCCCGAAGATCGAATCCTTCTCGCCGTCCCAGTACATCCGGTCGGTGGCGTTGTAGTAGGGCTGGTGCATGTGCTTGTGGATGCCGAAGTACAGCTTGACCGGCGCATCGCCCGGTCCGGTCGCCACCCGGACGACCGGTTGGGCCTTGGCGTTCGGCGCGATCCGCAACTGGCGGAACTCCTTGATCCAGTCGCCGCCGCCGGCCTGCTGGATGTCGGCCTTGCGACAGCCTTCCGCCTGCACGGTGAAGGTGTTGGACCAGAGCAAGCCGGAGGGGATATGGGCGGCATAGCGGTAACCGCCTTCGACCGCCGTCTCTTCCAGCGCCGCGCCGGTGATCAGCCGTTGTCCCTCGGGCGTATGCAGAATGATCTGCGGGAAGGGAACCGGACCATCGGCGACGAAAGCGATGGAAAATGCCGGATTCTTGCCGGATCCATCGCATTGCAGCGAGTCGGGCAGTTCGATGCGCAGGATACGAGTGAAGACCTCAGCCATTGCTTGACCTCGTGTGGGTTCTACAGGGATGGAGTGAGTGTAGACCGCCGGACGCGACTTGCCGCCAGGAGTCGAAACAGTCGGCCCACCGCGCAAACCGCTTTGAGCGGTCGGTGGCCTCCTTTACACTTCGCGAACCCGACCAGAAAAATAACTACTTGATTGTTTTTGTGTTTATCCATTCTTTTAGTAAGGGGCAAGGCGAGCATGTCGAAGATCATGAAATTCACCAAGATTGTGGCGACGCTGGGACCGAATTCCCGCGATCCGGAAACGATCGAGCACCTGCTGCGGGAAGGCGCGGATGTGATTCGGCTGAACTTTTCGCACGGTTCCTTGGAAGATCACGAATTGGCCGTGCGACGGGTGCGGGAAGCGGCGCGGAAACTGAACCGGTACATCGCCCTCTTTCAGGATCTGCAAGGCCCCAAGATTCGCCTCGGTCAACTGGACGGAGAATTTCTCGAAGTGGGCGCCGGCGAGACGCTGGTATTGAGCACCGACGATCTGATCGGCGGCGTGCACGACGGCGTCAAGAAGGTGGCCATCGACCATCGCGGCCTGCATGAGGAGGTCAATGCCGGCGACCGGATTCTGATCGACGACGGCCTGTTCGAATTCGTGGTCGAGCGGGTCGAGGGGCATGAAATTGTCACCCGCGTGGTCAATGGTGGCCGCCTCAAGCCGCGCAAGGGCGTCAACCTGCCCAATATCAAGCTGAAGATTTCCGCGATCACGGAAAAAGACCGGCGCGATTTGCAGTTCGCCTACGACCACGGCTTGGACTACGTGGCGCTGTCCTTCGTGCGCGAGGCCGCCGATGTCAAGGAACTGATCGATCTGATGCTGACCGTGCACGGTCGCAAGCTGCCGATCATCGCCAAGATCGAGAAGCCGGAAGCGTTCCGGCACATCGACGGCATCATCGCGGTGGCCGATGCAATCATGGTGGCGCGCGGCGATCTGGGCGTTGAAACCTCGCCGCAGGATGTGCCGATCATGCAAAAGACCCTCATCCACAAGTGCAATCTCGCCGGCAAGCCAGTGATCACCGCCACCCAGATGCTGGAGTCGATGATCGGCAACCCGCGCCCGACCCGCGCCGAGGCCAACGACGTGGCCAATGCCATCCTCGACGGGACCGATGCGGTGATGCTGTCGGCGGAAACCGCCGCCGGCCACTATCCGGTCGAGGCGGTGCGGATGATGAAGAACATCGCGCTGACCGTCGAGACCAGCGAGGTGTTCAAGACCTTGGTGCGCAGGAACGTGGTGACTCAGGAAGCGCTGCTGTCCAAAGCCTGCCTGCCGGTCGAGGATGCCGTCCATTTCGCCACCATCGATCTGGCCGATAGGGTCTGCGCCCGCTACCTGGTGAGTTTCACCAATAGCGGGGCCAGCGTGTTGGGCCTGACCAAGTTTCGGCCGCTGATGCCGCTGATCGCCTTCAGCCCCAAGCCGGCGACCTTGCGCAAGCTGGCGCTGGTGTGGGGGGTGGAGCCACTGCAACTGGGCGCCGTCCAGTCGGTGGACGATCTGCTGAGTTCCGCCACCGAGTTTCTACTCAACAAGGGCATGGTGCGGGAAGGCGAGCGGGTGGTGTTTACCGCCGGGGTGCCGGTCGGGGTGTCCGGCGGCACCAATATGATCAAGGTGGTGAAGGTGGAAAGAGCGGATTGAGGCGCATTTCAGGCGGGAGTGGTCAGCGGTTTGGACGGCTTCGATCAGTTCCCGCCTGAATGATCTTCATGAGTTGCTATCACGATGAAGTTGCTCTAAATTTCTCAAAAATATCGCGGCATGACGCCCCAGCATCCAGGCGATGTTCTGCGCATCCGGGTTCCAGAAGGTACCCACAAGATCGAGGCCAGCGCACAAATCGATGGTCGGAACTACACGGCTCAGCAAACCGTGAAGGCGCGCGGCACCCAGGAAACCGCCGTTAAACTCCAATTGCGTGCCGCATCCGCACCGGTTCCGGCCGTTCCGGCAGCCTCCACGCCCCATACCGGCAAACCGTGGTGGTATGAATGGAATTTTCCGCCCGGCAACGTGGAAGTGCCGGGGCGGAATTTCTAGATCGAGGCATCCATCTCCAAATCCAGCGGTTAAAGACAGCCAAATTGCAAAGGCTCATTCGCAACGTCCACGACCACGGACAACATCCGGTTGAGCGCCAGCATCGCCGCATCATCGAGGTTGCCGATCACCGCGCCGCACGCCTTTCTGAGTTGTGGAATCGCCGTTTCGAACCCCCCCGGCGCCGCGCGCCACCCCTCCTTAGACCAAGGCGGGGAAATTTCACAACTGATTTGGGAATGCTGTAGTTCAAGAAACAGGCGGGGTCAGCACGTCCAAACCGGGCACCTGCGCGAACTCGGCGGCGTTGGTGGTGATCACGGCGCAACCATGGCTGAGTGCGGTAGCCGCAATGATCAGATCGTGCGCCCCGATCATCTGGCCCTGTTGGCTCAGGGCGGCGAAGAGACCCGCATGAACGCGCGCCGTTTCCATGGTGAAGTCCAGCGCCGGCAACTGCGCCAAAATCGCCTCGACAAAGGCCGAGCGGCGGGCGCGGCAGGCATCGTTGTCGGCGCGATGCACGCCGACCAGCAACTCCGATACGGTAATCGCGCTGATGAAAGCATCGCCATGGCTGGCCCAGGGTGAAAAATCCAGCGCTCCATGCCGCTCGGCATGGATGAGGATGCAGGTATCGAGCACTAGGCCCATGGATCTGGCTCGGGTAACGCGGCCTTGCGGATGGCATCGAGGTCTTGCACAAAGGACTCGGTATCTTCGTTCAAGCGAGGTAATGCGGCGAACAGGCGATTGAGATCGCGCACTGCGACCCGGCGAGGCGCGGAAACCGGGCACAGTCTGGCGATTGGTTTGTTGCCGCGCTCCAGTTCGAAACTGACGCCTTGATAAAACACCCTGTTGAGCAGATCGGAAAATTGCCGTGCCGCTTGAGTGACGTTGATCTTTTCCATGGATGCATGACCTCCTGACGATGATCGCGTATAGCGTTCCCAAATCAGTTGCGAACATTCCCCTCCTTGGCCAAGGAGGGGTGGCGCGCGGCGCCGGGGGGGTTCGCAACGGCGATTCCACAACTCAGAGAGGAACGCTATATAAGATTATCAGATAATCATAGATGCGGCAGCGCAGCGTTCAACAAACCCTCGGCAACCGCCCCCCGCTCGGTCGGTCCACCAGCCGGTGGTCGCACGGCGCGATAGCCCTGGGGGAGGAGTCTGAACGATTAACGATCAGATCGACCATTGATCAATCCTCACGCGCCAGCGTCTCCAACGCCTCTTGCGCTTCCAGCCATTCGCCCTCGATTTCCTCCAGTTCCTTGTCTACCTGCGCCTTGCGCAACAGCAATTCCTTCAGCCGGTTTTTGTGGGCGTCCTCGTACAGTGCCGAATCCAACAACTCATCGTGCAGACGGGTTTGCTCGCCGTGCAACTGCTCCATCCGCTGTTCCAGTTTCTTGAGGCGCTGTTCCAACGGCTTGCGCTTGACCGCCGCCTGCTGGCGACGTTCCGCGTCCTGCCGCTTCTGTTCGCGGCGTTCGACGGTGTTGCCGCCGTTGCTGGTGGTGGGCGCGGCGTCCCGATTGGCGGCCCGCTGTTGCTCGTTCAGCCAGTTGCGGTAGTCGTCCAGATCGCCGTCGAAGGGTTGCGCCCGACCTTCCGCCACTAGCAGAAACTCGTCGGTGACGGTGCGCAATAAATGCCGGTCGTGCGAAACCACGATCAACGCACCCTGATAGTCCTGCAAGGCCAGGGTCAAGGCATGGCGCATGTCGAGATCAAGATGGTTGGTCGGCTCGTCCAGCAGCAGCAGATTAGGCCGTTGCCAGATCAGCAGCGCCAGCGCCAGCCGCGCCTTTTCCCCGCCAGAGAAGGGCGCCACCGGTTCCAGCGCCCGGTCGCCGTTAAAGCCGAAGCCGCCGATAAAATTGCGCAATGCCTGCTCGCTGGCGCGTTCGTCCAGTTTTTGCAGATGCCGCAGCGCGCTCCAATCCGGCCGCAGTTGCTCCAACTGGTGTTGGGCGAAATAGCCGATGGCCAGACCTTGCCCGGTTTCGATCCGCCCGGCCAGCGGCGGCAGCAGGCCAGCCAGTAGCTTAATCAAAGTCGATTTGCCAGCGCCGTTCGGGCCGAGCAAGCCGAGCCGCGCCCCGGAGCTGATGACTAGGTTCACGTTGTCCAGTATCGTGCGCTCACCGTAGCCGACGGCGACTTTCTCGACCGCCAGCAGCGGGTTGGGCAAACGCGCCGGTTCGGCGAAACCGAAGGTGAACGGCGAATCCACATGGGCGGCGGCGATGCGCTCCATCCGTTCCAGCGCCTTGATTCGGCTTTGTGCCTGTTTGGCTTTGGTGGCCTTGGCGCGAAAGCGGGTGATGAAGCTCTCCAGATGAGTGATTTCCCGCTGTTGTTTCTCATAGGCCGCCTGTTGCAAAGCCAGCCGCGCCGCGCGCTGGTCCTCGAAGGCGGCGTAGTTACCGGTGTACAGGGTGAGGCGCCGCTGGTCGATGTGGACGATGTGATCGGCGATGTTGTCCAGCACGTCGCGGTCGTGGGAGATCAGCAACAGCGTGCCCGGATAGGCGCGCAGCCATTGTTCCAGCCACAGCACGGCATCGAGATCGAGGTGGTTGGTCGGCTCGTCCAACAGCAGCAGGTCGGAGCGGCACATCAGCGCCTGGGCCAGATTCAGTCGGACTCGCCAACCGCCGGAAAATTCGGCGACCGGCCGTTCCAGTTGATCGGTGGCGAAACCCAGCCCGGCCATCAGCTTGCCGGCGCGGGCGCGGGCGCTGTAGCCGTCGATGGTGTCGAAATGTGCATGTAATTCCGCCTGCCGCGTGCCGTCATGAGCGGATTCGGCGGCGAGCAGGTCGCGTTCGATTTGGCGCAGCTCGGCGTCGCCATCCAGCACGAATTCCAGCGCCGGCGTCGGCAGGGCCGGGGTTTCCTGGGCGACGTGGGCCAGCGTCCAGCGCGGCGGCACATCGAGATCGCCGGTGTCGGGGTGCAGTTCGTCGCGCAGCAGGGCGAACAGGGTGGATTTACCGCTGCCATTGGCGCCGGTCAGCCCGACCTTCCAGCCGGGATGCACGGTCAGCGACACGTTATCGAACAGCGGCTTGCCGCCGCGTTGCAGGGAGAGTTGGCGTAGGGTCAGCATGGCCGGCGATTTTACCCCAGAACCGCGCAGGATTGGGTTTACGCAGGCATGTGGGAAAAGCTTGAGTTTCTGTCGGGCTTGGTGTACTAATTTACAAAAAATTCTATCTAATTATATTATAAGAAATTTTTTATCAATTATGTCTATTGAAAATAGCAATAAAAGCCAAAAAACCATAGATGGTGTTCTTGGTATGAAACGATAATCGGTAGCATATTAGCTATAGAGTATCATTAAAGATTCATTCCAACACACATTCAGCACTAGCTACGCCATGAAACACACAGTCCAATAAGGAGAGATAGATGTATTCGAAAAATCGCTCTTCCACGGAGAGGGTAAATCCGGAAATGAGTCCTTGGTGGGTCACTTACACCAGTTTATCGGTGATGCTAGTTTTGATAATCAGTCTAATCATTTACCCAGCCGCATCCCCAGCCGCATCTCCACGGCTCTCAGCAGAACCGCTGCTTATTTTACCCACCGTCAGGCCAGATGATCCGGGGGAAACGACCCGCAACTATCACTCCGGAACTGGGATGGTCCGGTTTCTAGCGCCCTCTCAGCCAGGATCCGCGTTGGCACAACCCGCGCCACTCGATCCGTCGGCACCGGCGGAAGCCGCTGCCCGTTATTTCCTGAATGTTTATGGAAAATGGTTTGGAGTACTGGATCCACAACGGGAATTAAAGCTACTGCGCACCCGAGAATCTTTGGATCGGGGCCGATCCTCAGTGCGTTTCCAGCAAGCTTACCAGGGTATTCCGGTACTGGCGGGAGAGATGATCGTCAATCTTGACGCCGCGAAGAACGTGACTTCCGTGAGTGGCAAGGTATTGCCTGATATATCGTTTGACCCAACGTCCCAAGTTGATAGTTCTACGGCACAAGCCACTGCGCTTCAAGCGGTGGCAAAGTGGTATCAGGTGCCTGAGTACGACTTGGAGGTTTCACCAGCAACGCCATGGATTTACAATCCTGTACTGCTAAGCTCTACCAAAGGTCTCACGGCGCTGGTATGGCGGATGGAAGTAAAAGCCCGAGGCTTGGCTCCCATTCGAGAGTTGGTGTTAGTGGACGCTCAGAAAGGTAATATCGTATTGCATTTCAATCAAGTCGATAGTGCGAAGAGTTTAAAGACCTACACCATGGGTGGCAGTAGTGTTAGTGGAAATTTACCCGGTACTCTAGTCTGTACTTATCCCAATGACCTAAGCTGCGCCGCCGGTGATTCGGATGCCAAGGCCGCGCATGACTATGCCAGCGATACCTACAACTTCTACCTGAATACCTACGGACGCGACAGTATCGATGGTGCCGGAATGTTGATCACTTCCTCGGTACATTTTGGGGTGAATTATCAGAACGCCTTCTGGGATGGCCAACAGATGGTGTATGGCGATGGCTTTTCCGCTGCCGATGATGTGGTTGGTCACGAGTTGACTCATGGCGTTACAGAGCGCGAATCCCACCTGTTTTACTATTACCAATCTGGTGCCATCAATGAGTCCTTCTCCGATGTATGGGGCGAGTTTGTGGATCTGAGCAACGGTAAGGGTACCGATACTGCCGGGGTACGCTGGTTAATAGGTGAGGATATACCGGGTATTGGCGCTATCCGCAGCATGAGCAATCCACCGCAGTTTAGCGATCCTGACAAAATCACCAGTGCCAATTATTACTTGGGCGCCAATGACCAAGGTGGTGTTCATACCAACAGCGGTGTCAATAACAAAGCTGCATATCTGATGACCGATGGCGCCAGCTTCAACGGGTTTGCGGTGACAGGTCTGGGTATTCAAAAAGTCGCTAAAGTTTATTATGAAGCCCAAACCAACTTGCTAACATCCGGCTCTGATTATGCCGATCTATACGATGCCTTGCGGCAAGCCTGTACTAACTTGGTCGGCACGGCGGGCATTACCAGCGGCGATTGCACTCAGGTGAAAAACGCCCTTGATGCCGTGGAGATGAACCAGCAACCGGTCGCCGGGTTCAATCCGGATGCACCACTGTGCCCCTCGGGGCAACAGGTGTCTGCGCAACCTTTCTTCGATAACGTGGAGGCTGGAGGGGGTAAATGGACCACGTCCACCTTATCTGGAACCAATAACCCATGGTCTCTTATTTCTGAATATGCGACATCCAGCACGCACTCATTCTGGGCCAGTGATATTAACAGTGTCTCCGATTCCGTGCTCACCATGGCTAACTCTGTCGTCGTCCCTGCCGGGGCCTATCTCCATTTTCGCCATGCCTTCGGGTTCGAATCTGGCGGTAGTAGTTATTTTGATGGAGGCGTCGTGGAGTACAGCACCAACAATGGGAATACGTGGACCGATTTGAGCGGGTTATTCGTGGATGGCCAGACTTATGGTGGCAGTCTGTCGACAGGCTATTCAAATCCGCTGGGCGGTCGCAGCGCCTTTGTTGCCGATAGCCACGGTTATGTGTCCAGCCGCTATAATCTCGCGTCCCTTGCTGGCCAGAATCTCCGCGTTCGTTTCCGGCAAGCCACCGACAGTATTGGTTCTGGTCCTCTTGGATGGGTCGTGGATGATGTCCGTATCTACAATTGCGCTGTCGTTATCCCCACCTACACCCTGACGGTAGCCAAGGCGGGCACGGGATCAGGCACGGTCGGCGGCGGGGGCAGCTACGCGGCGGGAGCCACGGTCGCCCTGATCG
>JAPUDV010000056.1 GCA_027492875.1 Candidatus Competibacteraceae bacterium
TCTGCTCGATCGAGAACCTCGATCCGATGGGCGTGCATACCGGCGACTCGATCACCGTCGCTCCAGCGCAGACCCTGACCGACAAGGAATACCAGATCATGCGCAACGCCTCGCTGGCGGTGCTGCGCAAGATTGGCGTCGATACCGGTGGCTCCAACGTCCAGTTCGCCATCAACCCCGACGATGGGCGCATGGTGGTCATCGAAATGAACCCTCGGGTCTCCCGCTCCTCGGCGCTGGCCTCCAAGGCCACCGGTTTCCCCATCGCCAAGGTCGCGGCCAAGCTGGCGGTCGGCTATACCCTGGACGAACTCAGAAACGAGATCACCGGCGGTCGCACCCCGGCCTCGTTCGAACCGAGTATCGATTATGTCGTCACCAAGGTGCCCCGCTTCAACTTTGAAAAATTTCCGCAAGCCAACCAGCGCTTGACGACTCAGATGAAATCGGTCGGCGAGGTGATGGCCATTGGCCGAACCTTCCAGGAATCGCTCCACAAGGCGCTGCGCGGGCTGGAGATCGGCACCGATGGTTTCAACGAAATTCTCGACCGCCAGCATCCCGACCCGCACGTCGCGCTCAAGCACGAGCTGGGCATGCCCGGCCCGCAGCGGCTGTGGTTTGTCGCCGAAGCCTTCCGGCTGGGATACTCGGTGGAAGCGCTGTACGAACTCACCCGGATCGATCCCTGGTTTCTGGCGCAGATTGAAGAACTGGTTCAGATCGCCGGCGAGGTGCGCGCCCTGGGCGCAGTGGCCTTGCGGAACCGGGCGCGGCTGTATTTTCTCAAGCGCAAGGGCTTCTCCGACAGCCGACTGGCGACCTTAGCCGGCGTCACCGAGACCCTGGTCCGCCAGCGGCGCAACGAATTCGACATCCACCCGGTCTACAAGCGGGTCGATTCCTGCGCCGCCGAATTCGCCACCAGCACCGCCTATCTGTACTCCACTTATGAGGAAGAGTGCGAGGCCGAACCAACCGACCACGCCAAAATCATGGTGTTGGGTGGTGGCCCCAACCGCATCGGTCAGGGTATCGAGTTCGACTACTGCTGTGTCCACGCTGCGCTCGCTTTGCGCGAGGACGGTTACGAAACCATCATGGTCAACTGCAATCCGGAAACGGTATCCACCGACTTCGATACGTCCGACCGGCTGTATTTCGAACCGCTGACCCTGGAGGACGTGCTCGAAATCGTCCGCAAAGAGCAGCCCAAGGGGGTGATCGTCCAGTACGGCGGCCAAACGCCGCTCAAGCTGGCCAAACCCCTGGAAGCCAACGGGGTGCCGATCATCGGCACCAGCCCGGACGCCATCGACCGCGCCGAAGACCGCGAGCGTTTCCAGCGAATGATCGACCATCTCGGCTTGCTGCAACCACCCAACCGCACCGCCCGTGAAGCCGAGGAGGCGGTGCGGTTGGCCCGCGAGATTGGCTATCCACTGGTGGTGCGCCCCTCCTACGTGCTGGGCGGCCGGGCGATGGAGATCGTCCATGAGGAAGGCGATCTGCGTCGCTACATGACCGAAGCGGTGCAAGTCTCCAACGAATCGCCGGTACTGCTGGACCGCTTCCTCAACAATGCCGTCGAGGTGGATGTGGACGCGCTCAGCGACGGGCGCGAAGTCATCATCGGCGGCATCATGGAGCATATCGAGGAAGCTGGCGTGCATTCCGGCGACTCCGCCTGCTCGCTGCCGCCCTTTTCCCTCAGTCCGACAATTCAGGACCGGCTACGCACCCAGGTCCGGGCGATGGCGCTGGAACTGGGCGTGGTGGGGCTGATGAATACCCAGTTTGCCATTCAGGGCGATGACATTTATGTACTGGAAGTCAACCCGCGCGCTTCCCGCACCGTGCCTTATGTTTCCAAAGCCACCGGCCGACCGCTGGCTAAAATTGCCGCCCGCTGCATGGTCGGGCGCGGTCTGGCGGAACAGGGGGTATCCGGCGAAGTGATTCCTGCCTATTATTGCGTGAAGGAAGCCGTGTTCCCCTTCGTCAAATTCCCCGGCGTCGATCCCCTGCTAGGGCCGGAAATGAAATCCACCGGCGAAGTGATGGGCGTCGGACGCACCTTCGGCGAAGCGTTTGCCAAAGCCCAACTCGGCGCGGGCGACCAGTTGCCTCGCGGCGGGCACGCCTTTATCAGCGTGCGCGACACCGACAAACCGAAGGTGGTGGAAGTCGCCCGCGAACTGGAGCGGCTCGGCTTCAAGTTGGTCGCCACCCAGGGAACCGCAGCGGCCTTGCGCGCCCTCGGCCTCGCCTGCGAAACCGTCCATAAGGTGGGGGAAGGCCGGCCGCACGTCGTCGATATGATCAAGAACGATCAGATCAATCTCATCGTCAACACGACGGAAGGCAAACAGGCGATTGCCGATTCTTACTCCATCCGCCGCGAGGCTCTGATGCACAAAGTCAGCTATACCACCACCATCGCCGCCGCGCGAGCCACCTGCCAAGCCCTGCGCGAACTCGACAACGGGAGCGTGAACTGCCTCCAGGATTTGCACCGGGAATTGCACGCATGACCCAGAAGGTACCGATGACCACCGCCGGCGCTGAAAAATTGCGCGCGGAACTGCTCCACCTGAAAACGGTGATGCGGCCACAAATCATCGCCGCCATCGCCGAGGCCCGCGCCCACGGCGATCTGAAGGAAAATGCCGAATACCACGCCGCCCGCGAGCAGCAAAGCTTCACGGAGGGCCGCATCGCTGAAATCGAAGCGAAGCTGGCCTACGCCCAGATCATCGATATAACCGCGCTGCCGACCTCGGACAAGGTGGTGTTCGGCGCCACCGTGCTGCTGAGCGAGGAGGAGAGCGAAGAAAAAAAACGCTATCAAATCGTTGGCGAGGATGAGGCGGATATCAAGGACGGCAAGATTTCCTTCAGTTCGCCCATCGCCCGGGCGTTGATCGGCAAATTCGTTGGCGACATCGTCGATGTCCAAACGCCTGGCGGTCTGAGGACCTATGAAATCGTCGACGTGCAGTACGTCTGAGCGGAACCCGCGCTGCGCACCATTTTGGCCACACTCCCGCTGCTGGGATCTGGGCCCGCCCACCGGTGCTTGCGTTGTCCGCCAGGAAACCGGGATCAAGCAAATCTTGTCAGAGATGAGGTTGGCTGTTTATAATCTCCACTTTGTTTGACGGGCGATTAGCTCAGTGGGAGAGCACTACCTTCACACGGTAGGGGTCGCTGGTTCGAGCCCAGCATCGCCCACCACTCCGATATCAAAAAGCCGTTCGTTGGGAACGGCTTTTTTGCGTCTTGGGGTCCGACGATAAAGCACTTTCGGCTCAAGCTGGCTCCCGATCCGCTACTTGGCTTCCTTGTCGTGCTCGATCATGGCGTAAGCCGAGTGGTTGTGGATGGATTCGAAATTTTCCGATTCCACCGCATACGTCGCAACGCGGTCGTCCTCATTGAGCTTGGCGGCGATATCACGCACCATGTCCTCGACGAATTTTGGATTTTCGTAGGCTCGCTCGGTCACGTACTTCTCGTCCGGGCGTTTGAGCAATCCGTATAATTCACAGGATGCTTCCTTTTCCACCAAATCGATGATGTCCTCGATCCAGATGAAACCTCGGGTACGCACGTTGACGGTCACGTGAGAACGCTGGTTGTGTGCACCGTACTTGGAAATCTTCTTCGAGCAGGGACACAGGCTGGTGACCGGCACCACCACCTTGAGATTCATGGCCGGCCGATCATCGCGGATTTCGCCGATGAAGGTCACCTCGTAATCCATTAGGCTTCGCATCCCAGAGATCGGAGCCGCCTTGTCGACAAAGTAAGTGAAGGTCATCTCGATGTGGCCGGCTTCCGCTTCCAGTCGCCCGGTCATCTCCGTCAGCATGTCCTTAAAGGAGTCCACCGAAATCTCACGGCCGGGCACGTTCAGAATCTCCACGAAACGCGACATATGCGTGCCCTTGAAATTGTGAGGCAGGTTCACGTACATGTTGAACATAGCGATGGTGTGTTGATCGCCCCCGCTGCGATCACGGACCCTAACCGGATGGCGGATGTCCTTGATCCCCACTTTATTGATCGCCAACCGGCGGGTATCGGCGCTGTTCTGCACGTCGGGAATATGGACTACCGCCGGCATGGCCGCGGAACTCATCATCGATGGCTTCATGCAATCCTCTCGGCTACGCGCCCTCGCGCGCTTCATTCAAAATCCAGTATTCCGCGCCACCCCAACCGGCCTGCGGAATTTTTTAGTCCACTGATTGGATTATCAAAGCGACGGTTAATTCCCGAGCAGAGCACTCAAGCATTACGCCGGAGGCGAGACGGGCAGGTGTATTCCCCAATCTGCCAGTTGTCGGAGCACACTTTCCATATCCAAACCGCACCTGGCTAGCAGTTCATCACGTTCGCCCTGGTCTACGAAATGATCCGGTAATCCGATATTGTAAATCGGGATTTGAATCCCCCGCGCCGCCAGGCATTCGTTCACCGCGCTGCCCGCGCCGCCGGCCACCGCATTTTCCTCCAACGTCACCAGCCAGCGGTGTTCGGCGGCCAACTGCACCACCACAGCCTCATCCAGTGGTTTGACAAAGCGCATGTTCACCACGGTGGCATCCATCCGTTGGGCCAGGGCCTCGGCCACCTCCACCATGCTGCCAAACGCCAGCAACGCCAGATCCAAGCCGCGGCGGCGGACGCTAGCTTTACCGACAGGCAACGCCCGCATCTCCTCTCGCCGCACGTCCACGCCGGAGCCCTTGCCGCGCGGATAGCGAACCACCACCGGCTGGTTCAACTGGAAGCCGGTATAGAGCATCTGCCGGCACTCGTTCTCGTCGGCCGGAGCCATCACCACCAGATTGGGAATACAGCGCAAATAGCTGTAATCGAAGCTGCCGGCGTGGGTCGGTCCGTCGGGTCCCACCAGTCCGGCGCGGTCGACGGCGAACAGCACTGGCAAATTTTGCAGGGCGACATCATGAATCAACTGATCGTAAGCGCGTTGCAGGAACGTCGAATAAATCGCCACCACCGGCTTGAGCCCCTCGCAGGCCAATCCGGCGGCCAGCGTGACCGCGTGCTGTTCGGCGATCGCCACATCGAAGTAGCGTTCTGGAAAGCGCTCCGCGAACTCCACCAGCCCGGACCCTTCCCGCATGGCCGGGGTGATCCCGATCAGGCGCTCGTCCCGCTCGGCCATGTCGCACAGCCATTCCCCGAACACCTGGGTATAGCTCGGCCCCCCGCCCGGCTTGGCCGGCTTGAGCCCGCACGCCGGGTCGAAGGCACCGACTCCGTGATAGCCGACCGGCTCATCCTCGGCCGGCGGATAACCCTTGCCCTTGCGGGTGACCACATGCAGCAACCGCGGCCCCTTGAGCACCCGCAGGTTGCGCAGGGTCTGAACCAGCGTCGGCAGATCGTGGCCGTCCACCGGCCCGAAATAATTAAAGCCCAACTCCTCGAACAGGGTGCCGGGCGCAAACATGCCTTTGACGTGTTCCTCGGCGCGCCGGGCCACCTCCAGCATGGGCGGCACCCGACTGAGCATACGTTTACCGCCTTCGCGGACACTGGAGAAGAACCGGCCCGACAACAGCTTGGTCAGATGCGCCGACAGGGCGCCGACGTTCGGCGAAATCGACATTTCGTTATCGTTGAGCACCACCAGCAAGTCGGGCTTCAGGTGGCCGGCGTGGTTGAGCGCTTCGAACGCCATGCCGGCGGTCATGGCGCCATCGCCGATCACCGCCACCACCTTGCGATCGCTACCCGCCCGCCCAGCGGCAATGGCCATGCCCAGCGCCGCGCTGAGCGAGGTGCTGGAATGGCCGACGCCAAAGGTATCGTAGGGGCTTTCACAGCGTTTGGGGAACCCGGCGATGCCGCCCTTGCGCCGCAAGGTGTCCATCCGGGTCCGACGGCCGGTCAGAATCTTGTGCGGATAGGTCTGATGGCCCACATCCCAGACCAACCGATCCTCGGGTGTGTCAAACACGTAATGCAGGGCGACGGTCAGCTCCACGGTACCCAGATTGGCGGCGAAATGCCCCCCGGTCCTAGCCACGGTTTGGATGAGAAACTCACGCAGTTCACGAGCCAGTTCCGGCAAGCACGCTTCGGGCAACTGCCGCAGGTCAAGGGGCGTATCGATCTGTTCCAGCAGCGGAAAAGCGGATCCGATGGTCATCGTAACAAGGTCTATGCCCGTTTGTGGTTTTGTGGGGAATGTTTCCGAGGGTTCCGACCACCCGGCGCTTCTTCACACTGGCTAGTAGGCGCGCTCGACGATGTAAGCGGCGAGCCAGCGCAGCGGATCGGCATCGGACCCCAAGGGGTCGAGGCTGGCCAGCGCGTCCTGCCACAGCGCGCGGGCGTGCGCGCGGGCGCCGTCCAAACCCAGCAGCGCGGGGTAAGTAGGTTTGTTGAGCGCCCGGTCGGCCCCCTGGGTTTTACCGAGGGTGGCGGTGTCGCCGACCACATCGAGGATGTCGTCGCGAATCTGGAAAGCCAAACCGATGCATTTGGCGTAGCGGTCCAACCGCTCCAGCACCGCAGGTTCGACCCGCGGTTGGCTGAACGCTCCGAGCAGCACGCTAGCGCGGATCAGCGCGCCGGTCTTGTGGATATGCATGTTCTCCAATTCCGCCAGGGTCAGATCATCCCGACCGACCGCCGCCAGATCGATGGCCTGACCACCCACCAGCCCGCGGGACCCGGCGGCTTGCGCCAGCATGCCGAGCATCCGCGCGCGGATGGCGGGATCAGGAACCATGGCGGGATCCTGACCCAGTACCTGGAACGCCAGCGCCTGCAAGGCGTCACCGGCCAGAATCGCCAGCGCCTCACCGAACGCCTTGTGGCAGGTCGGTCGACCGTGGCGCAGGTCGTCGTTGTCCATCGCCGGCAGATCGTCGTGGATCAGGGAATAGGCATGGATGAATTCCACCGCGCAGGCTGGGCCATCCAGCGATTCGAGCGCCGCGCCGACGGCCACGCCGGCCGAGTAAACCAACATCGGCCGAATACGCTTGCCTCCCCCCAGCACCGCATAGCGCATGGCTTGGTGCAAGTCGCTTGGGTGGAGATCGGCGGCTGGCAGCCGCTGGTCGAGCGCTTGGTCGGCGCGGCTCTGATAGTGCCCGATCCGTTCCGCCGCCATGGCCATCACGCCGCCGCCTCGCCGGACGACAGGATTTCCATACCGCCATTTCGCTCGAGCAACTGCTCTACCTTTTGTTCGGCCAGTTGCAGGGTGGTTTGACAGGTTCGAACCAGGGTAACCCCCCGCTCGAACCGTTGCAGCGTTTCTTCGAGGCTCAAATCACCCTGTTCGATCTGCGCGACCACGCTTTCCAGTTCGGTCAGAGCTGCTTCGAAAGCCAGGGGGGAATGCTTCTTGGCCGTCATGCCTACCCATCCGTTTTCGGTAAGCGCTTACGTTACCTTGCGGCCGGCGAACGGTCAATTTCGGGCGCACGTTGGACCGATGCAAATGCGGAAAGGGGCGTGTCCTGACCCCGCTTGACTCCCTGGCGCCCGACCGTGAATTTCCTTTCTCGGTTGCCCATAGCCGGGCGGCGGCGCTCAAGCCACCGGGTCGGCAATCCTGGAGAGCGCCACCGGATCGGCGCTCTTGCCGCTCCTGTCGGTATGCGTTCTCCTGTCCCTGGCCTCTGCTTCCGCTGCCCGAGTTAAATCCTGGATATTCCGGTCCAGTAGTTCCACCTGCCGGAACAGGGGCTGGATGTCATCCTGGCCCGGCACGCCCAAGCGGCGCAGGGCGCGCGCCACTCGCCCCTGGAACACTTCTTCCAGTTTATTCCAGGTACCGGCCGCCCGACCACGCAGTTCCTCAACCGTGCCTTTCACCGTATCGATCCCGTCTTCCACTGGCCCAGTTTTCTGCTCGGTGACTTTTTTCATCCGCACGTCCACCGCCTGGCCCTCCTGGACCAGCGCTTCGAACAGCCGCCCGCCCTCTTGCTGGGTTCTGGCAAAAGCGCCCAGCCCCGCCAGCCAGATTTGGCGCGCGAAATCCCGGACGTTGCCGGTCAGTTGATTTTCAAACAAGTCGGCTTTCATGATTGGAGCCCCTTCGTGCAATCGTGCAAGACTGGCTTGCATTCCTCTGATCCCTGATCCGCAGATACTCCGGAAATCCCGGCCGCGGGCCATCCCGATAACCTTTCTCGCGGGGAAAGTTAGCAGCTAAAATTAGAGCACGCATACTAACCGGGCACCCGCGCGGGACCGGCGGCCACCCTACCCGTCCCGTTGGGTAAAGCGGACGATGCGGCGACGGTCCTGCTTGGTGGGACGACCGGCTGGAGGGGGACCGAGATGCAGCAGACGCTGCTGCTCGCCGAGCGCTTCGCGGCGCTGGCGACTCTCAACGCTCTCTTCGTACAACAGGACTGCTTCGCTGGCCGGACCGCGCCGGCCGCCGAGCGCCCTGACCGTAACGACGTATTCGTCGGGACCACGCTGGATATGCAAGATATCCCCCACGCGCACGGCGCGAGCGGGTTTGACTCGCCGGTCGCCGGCGCGGACCTTGCCGCCGGTGACCGCTTCGACCGCTAAAGCGCGGGTCTTGAAAAACCGCGCGGCCCACAGCCACTTATCGAGCCGAATCCGGTTTTCAATATCGCCTGCGGTCAGCATCACTCCCGCCCCGATCCAACAGCAATCAGACCCCGCGCTAGCGTTGGCTGAGGCGCTGTTCCTCATCCGATAGCGTGATGTTCAATTCCAGAATCTCGTAGCCTCCCTCACGATCCAGATGTACCTTGACTTGACTCTGGTCGATCGGAACATACTTGCGCACCACCTCCAGCAGCTCTTTTTTGAGCGCTGGCAAATAGTCAGGGCTGCTGCGACGGTTGCCCCGTTCGTGCGCGACGATGATCTGTAATCTTTCCTTGGCAAGCACCGCCGTCTTGCTGGGCGGCGCGCGAAAGTAATCGAAAAGGCCCATGGCTCAGTTCCCGCCAAACAAACGCTTCAGAAACCCCTTCTTCTGGGTTACGAGAAATCGATGCGGCAGATTTTTTCCCAGAAAGCGGTCGACCAGATCGCCGTAGGCGGCACCCGCATCGCTACCCTCTTCCAGAATCACGGGGACACCGGCGTTCGAGGACTGCAAAACGGTCGGCGACTCTGGAATCACACCCAGCAACGAAATGCCCAGAATCTCCAGCACGTCATCCACGCCCAGCATATCGCCCCGATCAGCACGCTCTGGTGCGTAGCGCGCCAGCACCAAGTGCTCCTTGACGGGCTCGTCGCCTTGTTCAGCCCGACGCGAGCGGCTGGCCAGAATACCGAGGATGCGGTCGGAATCGCGCACCGACGAAACCTCCGGGTTGGTGACCACCAGCGCCTCGTCGGCGAAATACAGCGCCATCAGCGCGCCCCGCTCGATACCGGCGGGCGAGTCGCAGACGATGTAGTCGAAACTCTGCTTGAGTTCGTTCAGGATTTTCTCCACGCCTTCCTTAGTGAGCGCTTCCTTGTCGCGAGTCTGCGAGGCCGGCAGAACATAGAGATTTTCCACGCGCTTGTCGCGAATTAGCGCCTGATTGAGATTAGCCTCGTTGTTGATGACGTTAATGAAGTCGTATACGACCCGGCGTTCGCAACCCATGATCAAGTCCAAATTGCGCAATCCGACATCGAAATCGATGACGGCGGTCCGGTAGCCACGCTGGGCCAAGCCGGTGGCGAAACTGGCGCTGGTCGTGGTCTTGCCCACACCCCCCTTGCCGGAAGTCACAACGATCACGGTTGCCAAGCTGCTGTTCCTACAAGTTGCGTTTTATAAAGTTAATGAATTGAACCGAACCCATCGGTCAACGGGTCAGATGATCGATAATCAATCGGTCGTCCGCCAAATGGATCTGAGCGGCCTTACCCCAATCATCCGAACCGATCTGCTCGCTGACCCGGTAACGACCGGCGATCGAGATCAATTCTGCTTCCAATCCCTGACAGAAGATTCGTGCTTCCAGGTCGCCCTTCACTCCCGCCTGCGCGCGCCCCCGCAACAATCCGTAAACATGGACATGGCCGTCCGCCATGATTTCGGCGCCAGCGCTGACCGTACCCAGGATGATCAAATCGCCATCTGGAGCATAGATTTGCTGGCCCGAACGCACCGGATGGTTAACGATCCGGCCGCGCGTCGATACCGGTTCGGCCTTCTGTTCAGCTTTCTTGGCGGGACCAACGGAGCGACTTTCGGGCAGCAACGGCAAACCGGCCAAGCGGGCCACTGCTTGCAGTTTGGGATTGCCGTTACGAATCCCCACTGGCACCATGCCGCATCCTTTTAACAGTTCGTACAGTGCGATGAAATCTACACCATCCCTGGATTCATCTAACCCTTCCAGATCGATCACCACCGGCGTGTTGTTGAAAAAACCGGGTGCCTGCTTGATTTTCTCCGTCAGGTGCCGCTCGATGGCGACTCGATCCAGTTTGAAAAGGTACAGGACGGTCAGCGTGAACAAGCTGCCCTTGAGCTCGAAGGGCGGTGGCTCTTCGCTGGCGAGAGGAGGGGATCGCAGCAGCATGGCGGTTGAGGCACCTTGGGCTAAACGCGTGTGTAAGACACTATTCTACACATCAGCCGTTACCGATGAACACGCATCCGGCCGACCCGGCCGTCGTTGCTGGCTCAGTGATCATGTCCGTGCGAATGAACGTGTCCGTGGGATAATTCCTGTTCGGTCGCATCCCGCACTTCCAGCACCTGCACCTCGAAATTCAGGTTCTTGCCGGCCATCGGGTGGTTGGCGTCCAGGACCACGCCCCCGTCGTTCACCGCCAACACCGTGAAATTCAGCAGACCATCGGGGCTTTCGCCCTGGACCTGCATGCCGGTTTGGATCGTCTCGTTTGGAGGGAACTGCTCGCGCGGCACCTCGAACACGGCTTGGGGGTTGTATTCGCCGTAGCCATCGGCGGGCGCCACCTGGATGGAGGAGCTGAAACCGGCTTCATTGCCTTCCAGCGCGGATTCCAAACCTCGGATGATATTGCCATGGCCGTGCAGGTAGGCAAACGGCTCACGCCCGCGACTGGAGTCGAGAACCGCACCACCATCATCAGTCAGAGTGTAATGCAGGGACACGACCCTGTCTTTTTCTGCTTTCATGGGCACACCCGTCAGGTTGAAACAAAATCGTACTATAGACTATCCACGGCGTTTTCGCCGTGCAAGACCCGGCCGCGTGGCTATCCGGGCCGATCGGGCTATCCAACCTGGTACCGCTTCCCCATCTCCCGCCAAACGTAGCCCGACCTTATACTTAAGCCATCTTTTAGTGTAGGGGGAACTGCCGTGACGCCCATCCCGCCATGCGCCCACCGGGCTTTTCTCGTGCTGCTGTTGCCCGGATTATTCTGGCTGGGAGGCTGCGCGACCCCGTCGGGCGGCGGCGGTGACCCGCACACCACCGCGCGCCAGCGCATTCTCGGCACCGCCGAGCGACTGGTCGGCACGCCTTACGTGCTGGGCGGCGAATCGCCCGGAGGAGTGGATTGCAGCGGTCTGGTGCAGTACGCCTACTTGCAGGCCGGCATCCGGCTGCCGCGCACTACGATAGAGCAGTTCCGATCGGGACGGCCGCAGCGCAGGATTCTACCCGGCGATCTACTTTTTTTTCGTACTGACGGCAGCAGCGTGGTTTCGCATGTCGGCATCTACGCCGGCAAGGGGCAAATGATCCACGCCTCCTCCGGCGGTGGTCGGGTCCGCAAAGTCAGCCTGAACCAGCGCTACTGGCAACAGCGGCTGGTCGGCGGCGCGACGTTTCTCGGCGGCGCGGCGCCGCTGGCCGGATACACCGCGCCGCCAAGCGGCCGTCCGCCCGGCTAACGATCAAACCGAGCCACCGGTTCGCCGGCGGCAAAGATCGCCAGGGTTCCGGCGCTCATGACCATCCACGGCTCGTTGTCGGTCAGCGGCCGGGTCGCCACCACGGTCACCACATCGTCGGGCGTGGTTTCCGCCTGAAAATCCACCATCATGTCGGCATCCATCAAACGGGCCTTGCCGAACGGCGCCCGCCGGGTCAGCCACGACAGTTGCGTGCTGCAATGAGCGTACAGGTAGCGGGCGTCGCTGAGCAGGAAATTGCACACCCCGAGCGGGTTCAATTCCCGCGTCAGGGCGTGGATATAGCGCCACAACACCGCCGGTCGGCGCGGCGGTTGGGGAAACCGGGCACGGACATGGTCCAGCAGCCAGCAGAAGGCGTGCTCGCTGTCGGTGCTGCCGATGGGCCGGTAAAAGTGCAGCGGTAGCCGTTTTATCCCCCGCAACTGGCCATTGTGAGCAAATACCCAATGCCGGCCCCACAATTCGCGGCTGAAGGGATGGGTGTTCTCCAAGCAGACCCGGCCGCGGTTGGCGCGGCGGATATGGCTCACCACGATCCGGCTCTTGATGGCGTAGCGCTGCACCAAACAGGCGATTTCCGACTCGGCGCTGGGATGAGGATCGTGAAAGGCGCGGCAGCCGCATCCCTCGTAAAAGGCGATGCCCCACCCGTCCCGATGGGGTCCGGTTCGGCCGCCGCGCTGCATCAGGCCGGTGAAGCTAAAACAGATGTCGGTGGGCACGTTGGCGCTCATCCCGAGCAGTTCGCACATCGCTCTCTAACCCCAGCGTGGTCCCAGCGGCGATCGCCAGCCAGACGGTTCCGCCAAGCCCCGCTCGCGGCGCAGGTAGTCCAGAAACGGATTGCTTCCCAGCTCTTGCTCCAGCGTCGTTACCGGTCCGTGACCGCTGCACACGATCAAATGTCCCGGCAGCTCCAGCAACCGACGCAAGCTGGCTTGCATCAGATCCGGGTCGCTCATGGGAAAATCGGTCCGGCCGATGCTGCCGGCGAACAGCGTGTCGCCGACAAAGATGTAGGTATCGTCGTAATAGCAGCCCTGCCCCGGCGTATGCCCCGGGGTGGACAAAAAGCGGAAACGCAACTCACCGCCGAGTTCGAGCGTATCACCATCCCGCACTTCCCGGTCGACCCGGCCGCTCGGCCGGTCGAAATCGGCCATGCCAAACAGTAGGGAACCCTGTTGGGGCAGCATATCGAACATCGGCCGCTCCAGCGCCGGCAGGTAGGAAACCGCTTCGGGAAACTCCCGCTGCACGTCGACCAAACCGCCGGCATGATCGAAATGCGCGTGGGTCAACAGGATGGCCTGCAGGTTCGGGCGCGGCCGCATGCTCGCCAAGGCATTCGCCAACTGCGGGCTGTCGCCGGTATCCACCACGGCGCAGACTCCCGAGTCCGGATCCTCCAGCAGATAGGCGTTGACTTGGAACGCGCCCAAGGTAAGACAGCGGACTTTCATGATATAGCGTTCCCAAATCAGTTGTGAACTTTCCCCTCCTTGGCCAAGGAGGGGTGGCGCGCAGCGCCGGGGTGGTTCGAAACGGCGATTCCATAACTCAGAGAGGAACGCTATAGTCACCCGACGATATGGTCTTCCAGCCGCCGATTTCGCCGCTCCGGAATCGCCCAGCCGCACACGCTCATGCCCGCCCGGCGGGTCGAGCTGGGATCATGAGTCCGCAGCGGATGCCAATCCGGCAGTGGTTTTTTCTCTGCCCGCAGACGGTATGCGCAGGTGAGCGGCAGCCAGTTCACCCGTTCGACTTCGGACGGCGTCAGCCGCACGCAATCGGACACCCAGCGAAACCGGTCGGAGTAGCGAGTGCAACGTCCGGTCTCGAGATCCAGCAACCGGCAAGCAACATTGGTGTGGAATAGCTCACCCGTATCTTCGTCTTCCAGCTTGTGCAGGCAGCATTTACCGCAACCGTCGCAGAGCACTTCCCATTCAGCCAAGCTCAGATCGGCAAGGGTTTTTTCTTCCCAGAAGCAAGAAATGGTATCCATGGCAGCCGACAAGCAGGAGAGAAAAACAGGGACGCCGGGCAGCGTCCCCCCAACATCGGATCAGGAATTGATGTACTCGCGCAGGGCCTGCGCTTCGACGGCGGTTTCCTCGAGCTTGGCCTTCACCAGGTCGCCGATGGAGACCACACCCACCATCCTGCCGTTTTCGACCACGGGTATGTGACGAAATCGTTTGGCGGTCATCACGGTCAGCGCCTCGCCGACGGTATCGCCCGGCTTGCCGACATACATGTTAGTGGTCATCCAGTCCTTAACCAGCATGGTTTCAAAATCGCTTTCGCCTTCGGCATACAGCCGAAGCACATCGCGCTCCGTCAGAATGCCCATCGGCTCGCCGCCAGGACCCTGCACCATCACGGACCCAACGCGTTTGGCATTCATGGTTCGAATGGCGGACGCCACCGTGCTGGCTTCTGGCACAATCACGGGCTCGCCCCCTTTGTTCCTCAGTACTTCCTTCAGTTGCATCATGGGCAGACACCTCCCTACTCATTGATCATCGAGCAATACCGCTCGTCGATAATACTTTATCAGAATCGTCGGTTTTAGCGAAGGAAACCACTTGGCGGTGTCGATCCTGCCGCAACAGGTCATGCGAACCCCGCCGTGTAGTGTAGATGCTTTAGCGGTCAAGCGTCAGCAACAGGCCGTTCAACCGTCGGACGAAACTGGCCGGATCTTCCAGTTGCCCCCCCTCGGCCAGCATCGCCTGCTCGAACAACAGGTGAGTCCAGTCGCCGAAGCGACCGGCGTCGGTTTCATCCTTTAGTCGGGCGACCAGCGGGTGCTGGGGATTCAGCTCCAGATACGGCTTGCTCGTCGGCACGTTCTGACCAGCTTCCCGCAGCAGGCGCTCCAAGTGAGCGCTGAGCGCGTACTCGTCCACCACCAGGCAGGCCGGAGAATCGGTCAGCCGCGTGGAAACCCGCACCGCGTTGACCTTGTCGCCCAGCACCTCCTTGACTCGGGTTAGCAAATCCTTGAGCTGATCCTCGGCCTGCTTTTGCTCCTGCTTCTCTTCCTCCGAAGCGATCTTGTCCAGATCCAGCGCGCCCTTGGCGACCGACTGGAAAGGCTTGCCTTCGAACTCGGTCAGGTGCGAGGTCAGCCACTCATCGACTCGGTCGGTCAGCAACAAGACTTCCAAACCCTTCTTGCGAAAAATTTCCAGATGCGGGCTATTCTTGGCGGCGGCGAAGCTGTCGGCGCTGATGTAATAAATTTTGTCCTGTCCTTCCTTCATCCGGCCGACATAGTCCGCCAGCGCGACGATCTGCTCGGTGCTGTCGTCATGCGTCGAGGCGAAGCGCAGTAGTTTGGCGATTTGCTCGCGGTTGCCATGATCCTCCGCCGGCCCTTCCTTGAGGACTCGCCCAAAATCTTTCCAAAACTTGCCGTATTTCTCGGCGTCGCTGGCCGCCATGTCCTCCAGCAGCCCCAACACTTTCTTGACTGAACCGCCCCGAATGCTATCCACGATTTTGCTGCTTTGCAGGATCTCGCGGGAAATGTTGAGCGGCAGGTCATTGGAGTCGATCACACCGCGCACGAAGCGCAAATAACGCGGCATCAGATGCTCGGCGTCGTCCATGATGAACACCCGTCGCACGTACAGCTTTACCCCATGGCGTTGCTCGCGATCCCACAGATCGAACGGAGCGCGAGCTGGGATAAACAGCAATGAGGTGTATTCCAGCTTGCCCTCGACCCGGTTGTGGGTCCAAGCCAGCGGGTCTTCGAAATCGTGGCCGACGTGCTTGTAAAACTCCTTGTATTCCTCTTCCTTGATATCCTGTTTGGGCCGCGCCCACAGCGCCGCCGCCTGATTGATGCGCTCTTCTTCGATGGTCGGCGGCGCATCCTTGTCGTCGCTGAATTTTTCCACCGGCATCAGCACCGGCAAGGTGATATGGTCGGAATACTTGGTGATGATCGAGCGTAGTTGCCATTCGTTCAGCAAGTCGCTCTCATCCTCGCGCAACTGGAGAATCACCTCGGTGCCGCGCGTGGATTTCTCAAAGGTTTCCAGCGTGTACTCGCCCTCGCCGGTGGACTCCCAAAGCACCCCGTGTTCCGGCCCCATGCCCGCGCGGCGAGTACGCAGCGTGACCTTGTCGGCCACGATGAAGCTGGAGTAAAAACCGACGCCAAACTGGCCGATCAGATTGGCGTCTCGGGTCTGATCACCGCTCAACTTCTGCATGAACTGACGGGTGCCGGAACGGGCGATGGTGCCGATGTTATCGATGACTTCCTGCCGGTCCATGCCGATACCGTTATCGGACACGGTGATGGTGCGCGTGTCCTTGTCGAAACTCACCCGGATTTTCAGCTCGGGATCGCTTTCGTACAAGGCACTGTCGGTCAACGCCTCGAAGCGCAGCTTGTCGCAAGCGTCGGAGGCGTTGGAGATCAATTCGCGGAGGAAGACCTCCTTGTGGGAATACAGGGAATGCGCGACCAAGCGCAGCAACTGTTGCACTTCGGCCTGAAAACCAAGGGTTTCCTTATGGGCTTCGACGGTCATGGGGGACGGTCTCCTGGGTAGTGTTCATATGCCAGGAACGGATATGAGGGTGACTGGGAAGATTTCAAGGTAATGTTTCCGTACAAGCCCGGATGCACGTAGCAGATACACCCGGGCTACGGAAAATCCTACAGATTAGGCCCGTTCCAATCGCCCGCCAGCGGGGTCCAGCCGGCGTTGGCCGGACCGAAGCCAAACACTATATCGGCCGCGCCGCCGGCGTGGTTGTTCTTGAGGTAGAAGGTGCTGGTGGCGGGGCTGAACAGGCCGACGGTGGCGCTGCCGTTGCCGTCCCAGTCGCCC
>JAPUDV010000057.1:0-13665 GCA_027492875.1 Candidatus Competibacteraceae bacterium
GGGATTCCTAACGACTTTGACAGTCCAGAAGAGTATTTATGCACCAACGCCATTAAGAGACTCTACTTATCCAAGAATGGAAAAATTCCACAATCGATATAGGAGCGCTACAGTCGCATGAGTAGAGGTCTTACGCGCTCGTAGTGTGCCACATTAAAGTCCATGCGTCACCTTAAGACCCCATAAAACCGGATTATTGTCCCGATAGTCGAGTTTATTACGGGCAATGATCAAAGGCGGCGCACGAGACCCATTGAAAAGACTCGTGCTGGCAAGTTAAGAGTCCCATTTTTGACCAACCCGGCTATAGCGTTCCTCTCCGAGTTGTGGAATCGCCGTTTCGAACCACCCCGGCGCTACGCGCCACCCGGTCTTGGCCAAGGCGGAGAGATTTCACAATTGATTTGGGAGCGCTATATCAGGCTACCCGGTAACAGTATCCACACCCTCATGCCGCAACAACCAGCGCTTGATGCCCAGAGGATCGCCGGTAATTTCACCCGCGTAACCTCCCAATCCCTGTTGGGCCACCACTCGATGGCAGGGAATGAAAATCGGGATCGGATTGCTCCGGCAGGCGCCGCCGATGGCACGAGCGGCGGTGCCGAGTCGCGTCGCCAATTCGCCGTAGGTCAGCACCGTCCCCGGAGGAATGGCTTCCAGTGCTTGCCACACCCGTTGCTGGAACACGGTGCCCCTAGGCGCCAGCGCGACCGTAAACGGAGAGCGAGGATCGCGGAAATACGCTTGCAACTGGACCACGACCGCCTGGATCCCGGCATCCGCCGGCGGCAGCTCTGGCGCATTGGCGGGCAGGTAATTGAGTTCGCTCACCGCCTCGCCGGCCATGCGGATACCGATTTTTCCCGTTGGTACGGCAATGACTGCCTGATAAACCTCTATCGCGATCATGTTTAACCCTCGCGCGGAACATAGCGCAGCCAGTCGCGGCTTGCGTCACCGTAAACGATGAAGGACGGGTTCAGCAGCGAGTCGCGCATGTTGTAGCGCAATGGTTCGCCCGTCTCCGCCGACACCACCTGGCCGCCGGCCGCCTCGACAATGGCTTGCGCGGCGGCGGTATCCCACTCCGAGGTCGGGCCGAGCCGGGGATACACATCCGCCGCGCCTTCCGCCACTCGGCAGAGCTTGAGCGAACTACCGATGGTGACCAGATGGTGTGCGTCCAGTGCGGCGACAAATGCCCGCAATTCCGGCCCACCATGGGTTTTACTGCCAGCCACCCGCACCGGTTCGCCGGCTCGGAGCAGGCTGACCGAGATCGGCTGCGGAGACTGGCCCGGTTTCGCGCGGAACGCGCCGTGAGCGCGCGCGGCAAAATAGCACACGCCGGTCACCGGCGCCCGCACCACGCCGAGCACCGGTTCATGTCCTTCGATCAGGGCGATGTTCACGGTGAATTCGCCGTTGCGTTTCACGAATTCCTTGGTGCCGTCCAGCGGGTCCACCAGCCAGTAGCGACACCATTGCGACCGCTCGGCGAACGGCACGGCGGCCGATTCCTCGGACAGAATGGGAATGTCAGGCGTCAAGCGTTGCAGGCCGACGGTAATGGCATGATGGGCCGCCAAGTCGGCGGCGGTCAGGGGACTATCGTCGTCCTTGGCGGTCACTCCGAATGCCGTGGCATATACTTCCAAGATGCGCTCGCTGGCTTCCGCCGCCAGCATCCGGACCGGCTCCAGCCAATTTAACCATGGGTCGTGCATGTGATCCTCTCGCCCCGGCATCTCTCCCTTTGAGGAAAAGGGGAATGCAAATAAAAAAGGGCGATCCTGAAATGATCGCCCCACCGCCGGTCGTCGCCGTCCCTTTGAGTCTACCTCAACTTTTCCTTGATGCGGGCCGCCTTGCCTTCCAATCCGCGCAGGTAGTAGAGCTTGGCGCGGCGCACGTCGCCCCGGCGCTTGACGGTAATGTCGGCGATCACCGGACTGTAGGTTTGGAACACCCGTTCCACGCCCTCGCCATGGGAAATCTTGCGCACGGTGAACGCCGAGTTCAGACCACGGTTGCGCTTGGCGATCACGATCCCCTCAAAAGCCTGCAAGCGTTCGCGGTTACCCTCCTTCACCTTGACTCTCACCACCACGGTATCACCGGGATTGAAAGCCGTGATCTCGTGGTTCATTTGCTCGCGTTCGAATTCTTCCACCAGTTTGCTCATGACACTACGCTCCACGTTGCTCCAGGAGGTTGTCCGGCGACGCCGGCACTCCCTGTTTCTCTTGGTATTCGCGAATGAATTCATCCAGCAGCGCCCGGTCTTCGACCGTCAACCGCCGGGCCAGCAGGTCGGGCCGCCGCCGCCAGGTCCGTCCCAAAGCCTCGCGCCGGCGCCAGCGAGCGATGGCGGTATGATCGCCACTCAGCAGCACCGCCGGCACCCGCCGCCCCTCGACCTCTTCGGGCCGGGTATAATGCGGGCAGTCCAGCAACCCGTCCATGAACGAGTCTTGTTCGGCCGATTCGCTGTCGTTCAGCGCCCCCGGCAACAGTCGGGCCACGGCGTCGATCAGCACCAGCGCCGCCAGTTCGCCGCCGCTGAGCACGTAATCGCCGATGGACCATTCCTCGTCCACCTCGGTTACGATCAGCCGCTCGTCGATCCCCTCATAGCGGCCAGCCAGCAGGATCAGCCTTGTTTCCCGCGCCAGCTCCCGCACGCCATCCTGGGTCAGCGGCCGACCCTGCGGGCTGAGATAAATCGTTTTTCCTGGTACTTGCGGCGTCGCCGCTCTAACCCGTCGCAGGGTATCGCGCAGCGGCTGCACCTTCATCACCATGCCCGGGCCGCCGCCGTAGGGCCGGTCGTCCACGCTGCGATGGCGGTCATGGGCATCGTCGCGCGGATCCCATGCCGTCACCCGCAACAGGCCGCGATCAACCGCCCGCCCGGTGACCCCGAAGCGGAGCAGGGTTTCGACCATCTCGGGAAACAGAGTGACCACATCCACGCGCATGATTTGTGTTCCTGGCGCTCCATCCCTCGGAAGATAAGTGGTGAGGAAACTCAAAAATCCGGCTCCCAGTCCACCCGCAGCATGCGCTGTTCGAGGTCGATTTCCACCACCACCTGGCCCCGCACGAACGGCAGCAACCGTTCCCGTTCCCCCTTGACCACCAGCACATCGTTGGCGCCGGTGGCGAACAGGGAGCTAACCGTGCCCAGTTCCACCCCGCCGAGCGTCACCACCCGCAGCCCTTCCAGATCCACCCAGTAATACTCGCCCGGTTCGGACGGCGGCAGTTGCGAGCGGCGCACCGCAATTTCGCTTTGCAATAGCGTCGTGGCCTGATCACGGTCGTCGCAACCGACGAATTTCAGCACCACACCCGGTCCGTGGGCGCGGCCGGCCTCAATTTCGAAAGGTTGCCACTTGTCGCCGCGATGCAAAAACACCGGGGCATAGCGGACGATTCCCTCTCGCGGCTCAGTGTGGGAGAACACCCGCACCCAACCTTGAACGCCAAACAGGCCGGACACCCGACCCAGCACCACCCAATCCGACATCGCGGCAACGCCGGTTTCGCAACTGGCTTCGGCTGTTATTGAACCTGCTGCTGGCGGGTCTGCTCCTTGATCAGGCTGACCACCCGCTCGGACGGTTGCGCGCCGTTACCCAGCCAGTACTGCAAGCGTTCCTGATTCAGGTTCAAACGCGCTTCGCTACCACTGGCGATCGGGTTGAAAAAACCAATACGTTCGATGCAGCGACCGTCGCGCCGATTGCGGCTATCGGTCACGACCACGGTATAGAAGGGGCGCTTCTTGGCGCCGCCGCGGGACAGGCGGATGGTAACCATGCGCTGCGAATACCTCTTGCGAATTCCGATTTTCCGGTAAATGAAGGAGCTGCCCGAGCGGGGCGGCCGGATTAAGCGCGGAATAGTATCCGAAATTTCCGGTATTTGAAACTACTGGAAACGGTTGACGCGCGCGCCATTCCCGGCGTGCTTCCCTCTTCTACCGCTTCAGCGGCGGCAACCCGCCCATCGGCAGTTTGCCCTGCAGGCCGCGCATCATCTTCATCAGTCCGCCACCCTTCATCTTTTTCATCATCTTTTGCGCCTGATCGAACTGCTTGAGCAAACGGTTCACATCCTGAATCAGGGTGCCGGAACCGGCGGCGATGCGACGCTTGCGCGAGCCCTTGATGATGTCCGGAAAGCGGCGCTCCTGCGCGGTCATCGAGTTGATGATGGCCACCAGCCGTTTGACCTCCTTGTCCGCCGCCTGCTCCTTGAGTGCCGCCGGCGCGGCGTTGAAGCCCGGCATCTTTTCCAACAGGCTGGCGATACCGCCCATCTTGATCATCTGTTCCATCTGCTCGCGGAAATCTTCCAGATCGAACCCCCGCCCCTTCTGAACCTTCTGGGCCAACTTGAGCGCCTTTTCCTTGTCGACCTTCTGCTCCATCTCCTCGACCAGGCTCAGCACGTCGCCCTTGCCGAGAATGCGCGAGGCCACCCGGTCGGGAAAGAACGGCTCCAGCGCGGCGGTCTTTTCGCCGGCACCGAGAAACTTGATCGGTCGACCGGTGATCTGGCGGATCGACAGCGCCGCGCCGCCGCGGGCGTCGCCGTCGGTCTTGGTCAGCACCACGCCGGTCAGCGGCAGGGCGGCGTTGAACGCCCGCGCGGTATTGGCGGCATCCTGCCCGGTCATGCTGTCCACCACGAACAGGGTCTCGACAGGGTCCAACACGGTGTGCAGTCGCTGGATCTCGGCCATCATCTCGATATCGACATGCAGGCGGCCGGCGGTATCGACGATCAGCACCTCGACACCATGCAGGCGGGCATGATCCAGTGCCTGGCGGGCGATGGCTTCCGGCGCCTGCCCGGGATCGCTGGGAAAGAACTCCGCGCCAACCTCGCCAGCCAGCTTGCGCAACTGCTCGATGGCGGCCGGCCGGTACACGTCGCAACTGACCACCATGATCTTCTTGCGCTGGCGCTCCTTCAGCCAGCGGGCCAGCTTGGCGACGCTGGTGGTTTTGCCGGAACCCTGCAAGCCAGCCATCAGCACCACCGCCGGCGGCTGGACCCGCAGATTCAGCTCGGCGTTGGCCTCGCCCATGGTCCGGATCAGCTCTTCGTGGACGATCTTGATCAGCACCTGGCCGGGTGTCAGGCTGAGCAGCACCTCCTCGCCGATCGCCCGCTCGCGCACCCGATCGATAAACTCGCGCACCACCGGCAGCGCCACGTCCGCTTCCAACAGCGCCATGCGCACCTCGCGCAGCGCGTCCTTGATGTTGTTCTCGGTCAGGCGGCCTTGGCCGCGCAGGTTCTTGACGGTGCGCAACAAGCGCTCGCTGAGATTTTCGAACATGCGGGAAACCTTGATTCAAAATCGGAAAAGAGTGGGGGATTATAGGGAGAATCGCCCGGCTTGGCGCGGCGCGCTTCAAGCCGCCATCGTTCCATGCCATCATGGTTGCGGATAATAGGCTTTTGCACGGAATCCCGATGAACGCGGTTACTAGCGGCCTGGCCGCCCTGCTCTACCTGCTCGCCGGCGGGCTGCTGGCCGTGCGGCTGGCGCGCGCCAGCGGCGCGGCGGTGGGGTCCAAGGGCGGCCCGCTAGCCCTGGGCTGGGGCGCGGTGGTCCTGCACGCCATGATCCTGGCCCAGACCGTATTCCAGCCCGCCGGCCTCAATCTCGGCTTTTTTAACGCACTATCGTTCACCGGCTGGCTGATCAACGTGGTTCTGCTGGCGGCGGCCATGGTGCGTCCGGTCGAGAATCTCGGCATCGTCGCGCTGCCGTTCGGCGCACTGACGCTGGTTCTCGGCCAGTCGTTCGCCACCGAACGCATCGTCGCCGACCCCGGGCAATGGCCGCTGGAACTGCACATTCTCATCGCCATCCTGGCCTATTCGCTGCTGGCGCTGGCAGCGGCGCAGGCGGTGCTGCTGGCGATCCAGGACCAGCGCTTGCGCCGGCGCCAACCCGGTGGTTTCCTGCGCGGCATCCCGCCGCTCACCGCGATGGAGTCCCTGCTGTTCCAGATGATTGGCGCCGGCTTCGTCCTGCTCAGCATCACCCTGCTGAGCGGCCTGTTGTTCCTCAAGGATATTTTTGCCCAGCACCTGGTTCACAAAACCGTGCTGTCCTTCATCGCTTGGGGGGTGTTCGGGATCCTGCTGTGGGGCCGCTGGCGCTTTGGCTGGCGCGGCCGCACCGCCATCCGCTGGACCTTGAGCGGCTTTGCTTTTCTGGCGCTGGCCTATTTCGGTAGCAAACTGGTGCTGGAATTGATCCTGCAACGCTATTGAACGCTCGCGCTTCACGCCGTGGCCGAACCGTCCCGAACCGGCTAACGGCTTGACAGCGCGCGCCGGCAACTCGTAAATACGGTCCATCCACCCAAATCAAGGTTTTCGCGAGTTGGACAACATTCATCTTGGCGTGTTGTGCGTCGTCCTGGTCCTGTTGATTGGCTGTTCCGCCTTTTTCTCCAGTTCCGAAACGGGGCTAATGACCCTTAATCGCTACCGTCTACGTCACCGCGCTCGGGAAGGCCACAAGGCCGCGCTGCGCACCAGTCGGCTACTGGAGCGGCCGGATCGGCTGATCGGCATCATTCTGCTCGGCAACACTTTCGTCAACATTCTGGCGTCCTCGCTGGCGACCATCATCGCCATCCATGTTATGGGCGAGGCTGGCATCGTGATTTCCACCGTCATGCTGACGCTGGTCCTGCTGGTATTCGGCGAAGTCGCGCCCAAGACGCTGGCGGCCCTTCACCCCGAGCGCATCGCCTTTCCCGCTTCCGCGGTGCTGGCGCCGCTGCTCAAGGTGTTTTACCCGCTGGTGTGGCTGACCAACACGGTGGCCAACGGCCTGTTGCGGCTGTTCCGGGTGACGCTTCAGACTTCCAGCCCGCACTCGCTCAGCGCCGAGGAACTGCGCACGGTGGTGCTTGAAGCCGGGGTCATGATCCCCAAGCGGCATCAAACCATGCTGCTCGGCATCCTGGAGTTGGAGGAAATCACCGTCAACGACATCATGGTGCCGCGCAACGAGGTGGAGGGCATCGACCTGGAAGGCGACTGGGCGGAGATTGTCGCCAAACTGACTCGCAGCCCCTACACCCGCATGCTGGTCTACCGCGACACCTTCGACCAGGTCGTGGGCTTCCTGCACCTGCGCAAGGTGCTCAACACGATGATGCAGAAGCCGGATTTCAACCGGGCCGATCTGGAGAGCCTGATCCGGGAACCCTACTTCATCCCCGAAGGCACCTCGCTGACCCGGCAGTTGCTCAACTTTCAACAGTTGCGCCGGCGCGTCGGGCTGGTGGTGGACGAGTACGGTGAAGTCCTGGGGCTGGTGACGCTGGAGGATATCCTGGAGGAGATCGTGGGCGAATTCACCACCGATCCCGCATCCATCGGCAAGCGCAACCTGGTTCCGCGCGCCGATGGCGGCTACGTGGTGGACGGTCGCACCTCGATTCGCGGCCTGAACCGGGCGCTGGACTGGAAGCTGCCGACCGACGGCCCTCGCACCCTCAACGGCCTGATCATGGAGCATCTCGAGACCATCCCCGAACCGGGTGCCCGACTGTCGCTGATGGGCCACTTGACCGAGATCGTGGAAATCTCCGGCAACCGGGTCAAGACCGCCGTTATCTGGCCGACTGCGGGGGTGACGCCGGCCATGCAGACCGACTGACCACCGCGCCCATCGGCTCTTGCCGCCGATCCGCCAACCACACCCAGTCCTCGATGTCGTTCTCCGGCTGGTACTCGGCCACGGCTTCCCGCAGGATCGCCCGCACGATCGGATAGTCGAAACTGCGCGAAGCGGCGGCGAGCCGCTCCAAGCAGTCCCGGACCACCGACCACGGTAGTTTGCGCTCGCAAGCCCGGCGGATCATCGGGTGTTCGGTCGCCAGATCGCCGCTGCCGATCAGCAGTTCCTCGCGCAGTTTCTCGCCGCTGCGCAGGCCGGTGAAGCGGATTTCGATATCGCCCTCGGGATGATCCTCATCCCGCACCTCCAGGCCGGACAACCGGATCATCCGCCGCGCCAGATCGAGAATCCGCACCGGCTCGCCCATGTCGAGCAGGAACACATCACCGCCCTGGGCCAGGGCGCTGGCCTGAATCACCAATTGCGCCGCCTCGGGGATGGTCATGAAATAGCGCTCCACCTCCGGATGGGTCACCGTCACCGGTCCACCCTTGCGGACCTGCTCGCGAAACAGCGGCGCCACCGAACCGGAAGAATCCAGCACGTTGCCGAAGCGGACCATGCACAGCCGGGTGGGGCCGCCCTCCCCCGCCAGCCCTTGCAGGATCAGTTCCGCCAGCCGTTTGGTGGCGCCCATCACGTTGGTCGGGCGCACCGCCTTGTCGCTGGAAATCAGCACGAACGTCCCGACTCCGGCGGCGATGGCGGCCTCGGCGGCGCGCCAAGTCCCGAACACGTTATTCTGCACCCCCTCGATGGGGTTGCGTTCGACGATCGGCACATGCTTGTAGGCCGCCGCATGGTAAACGGTCTCAACCTGAAAGCGCTCCATGACCACTTGCAACCGGCGCTGGTGGATGACCGAACCCAGCAGCGGGATCAGTTCGATGGGAGAAGCGAAGGATCGTGCGTCCGCGCTCCCCTCCGGCTCCGAGGTAGTGGGGTTCAGGATGAGAGGACGGGGATACACCATGTTGGCCAGCATGGCGCGCAGTTCCTGTTCGATGGCGTAGAGGGCGTACTCGGAGCGCTCGAACAGCACCAGCCGGCGCGGCTGCAACAGCAGGATTTGCCGGCACAGCTCGGCCCCGATCGAGCCGCCCGCGCCGGTCACCATCACGCTCTTGCCGCTCACCCGCTCCCGCAGCAGCGCCTCGTTGGGCCGAACCGAATCGCGACCGAGGATGTCCTCGACATCGACCTCGCGAAATTCATCGATGCGCCGGGCGCCGCTGGTCAGTTCCGCCAAGGTGGGCAAGGCCAGCACTCGCGCCGGTAAGCCGGCCAGCGCCTCCAGGATTTCCCGGCGGCGGCGGTGCGATGCCGACGGCAGCGCTAACAGGATCTGGGCACCCGCATGTTGGGCCACCAGTCGCGACAACTTGAACGGCGCCCGCACCTTGAGACCCAGCACCACGCTGCCCCAGAGCTGTGGGTTGTCATCGACGAAGGCGACCGGAACGAATTCGGCGCTGTAACGCAGGGCGTTGGCCAGTTGCGCGCCAGCCTCCCCGGCTCCATAGATGAGCACGGGGAGGCGCACCACGCTGGCCCGAAAGCGCCGCCGCAGGATACGGCGGATCACCAGCCGGCCGCCGCCGACCAGGGCGATCAATACCATCCAGCCGATCAGCCAGGACGAGCGCGGCACCAGACCTTGGCGCAGGAACACCCAGACCGCCATCATCAGCAGAACTCCGGCGCTGACGCCGAGCACGATGGTGTACAGCAGGCTTTCGTCGGCGTAGCGCAGGATCGGGCGGTACAGGCCGACCACCGCGAAGGTCGGTATGAGGATGACCACCGCCAGCGGAAACAGCCAGATAACGTCCTGCAACATCGGCGGCCACCCGTCGCCGAGGCGGATGGCGAACGCTGCCCAGACCGCGACCAGCACGGCGAGCGCATCACCGACGACCAGCAAGGCGCGGCGAGCGGTGGTGGGGAGGTTGAGGAAGGATTCAAGCTTCACGGGGCGGATACTGTAGCATGCCGTCGTTCCAGCCACCCCACCCCCCACATCAGGAAGCTGTAGATCAGGATCCAAGCGGTCACCAACAGGATCTGGCCAACGGGTGGCAGGCGAACCGCTAGCAGAGCGGAACCGGCACAGGCCAGCATCAGCGTATATTCTGCTAGCACGGTACGACGATGCCCCCAGCCGAGCAGCACCAACCGCTGGTAATAATGGTTTCGGTGTGCCTCCCAGACCTTCTCACCGCGCAGCAGGCGACGCGACAAAGTCACGGTGGCGTCGACGACGAAGGGAGAGAACACCAGCAGCGTCACCCAAAACGGAAATAAACCCGCCTTGGCGCCCCAGAGACTGCACCCCGCCACCAGAAAGCCCAACGCCGTTGAACCGGTGTCGCCGAGAAAGATCTTGGCCGGCGGAAAATTATGGACCAGGAAGCCGGCGCTAGCCGCCGCCACGACCAGACAAAGAGTCGCGAACCCGGCGTCGGTCCAACCCAGCCAAGCCAGAGTCGAGAAACCGATCACCGCCATGCCGCCGGCGAAGCCGTCCATGCCGTCCATGAAGTTGTAGAGGTTGATCGTCCAAACGGTGCATGAGAAGGCAAGCGGAGCGGCGAGCCATTCCGGCAGCGGCAAGATCCATCCGGACAAATCGAGCCATTCCGGCGTCAGACCCGCCGCCAACAGGCTGACAGCGGCCAGCAGATGGATTAAGATGCGCCACCGGGCGGGGACTCCCACGCGGTCGTCCTGAAACGACACCAGCGCTAGCGGAACCAGACCGGCGAACATAAAGCCCAAAATCCGAATAATCGATGGGCTGGCGATTCCAAGCAATGTGATCGGCATACCAGCGAAGATTCCTCCCAACACCGCCAGTCCTCCCGTCCTCGGAACGGGCTGTCCGTGCAGGGAACGGGCGTTGGGGTGATCTAAAAAATTGCGAGCTACGTTAAAATGTGCAAGGCACAAACATAAAGCCCCTGTGACCACGAAGGTCAATGAGCCACTTATAAACAAAATTTGCAATGAAACTGGCATTATCTGATTTTCTGATCGCTACTAGGAACGTCATATTTCAAAATTCTACAACTCTACTCCCCTCAAATGAAGCTTCATGCTTGGCCCATGACATTTTACCTCTGCTGTCCTTCTCAACTGGAATCGAGCAATGGATATACTTGAGCATCTTGAATCTTTATTACTAGGGATGGCTTCTGGATTGGAATACTGGTTTGTTGCAACAATAGATGGTGTTCCTGCTGTGGACATATTAACCTGTATCTCATTTGAATAAATGAAGTTAATAAACCTTATATCTACACATAAAGCACTACCTTGTGAGTCACAACCTCTGATGGTAGAGGTTATGTTTCATGGGATTAGTGAAAAGGAAAAAGAGCGACGGAATGAAACCGCCATGCTGAGTACGCGCTACCGCGACCTAATTTTGTACAAAACCCTCGCAGATCTGCGGGCCGAGGCGGCGAGAACTTATATTGGGTTTCTATGGTGGATATTTGATCCACTAATCTTCATGATGATCCTTTATGTCGTGTTTGGATTGTTACTAAAACAAGGTACTCCAGACTTTGTGCCTTTTCTTTTAGTTGGACTGGTATCTTGGCGTTGGTTTCAGAATACGATAACCCATAGCGCAACATCAATTCTTGAGGGGCGAGGGTTAATGCAACAGGTACATGTATATAAAATCATGCTTCCATTGGTAGTAATTTTGACAGATTTAGTAAAGTTTGGGATAGTGTTGATATTATTATTGATTTATCTCTGGCTGGCAGGATTTAGCATAGAGTGGACGTATATTGCACTGCCAATTTTATTGCTGACCCAATTTTTGTTAATTTTAGGACTAACCTTACTGGTAGCAGCTTTTGTGCCATTCGCGCCCGACTTGAAATATTTAGTGGAACACTCTCTGCAGATTTTATTTTATTTCTCAGGAGTTTTTTTTCCAGGATCCTCCATTCCAGAAAACTATCAAACCTATTTTTATCTAAACCCGATGGCGAGCATCATCGAAGCCTATCGGGATATCTTGATGTATCACAAATGGCCAAACTGGCTGGCACTAGCTCTGGTGTCACTACTGGGCTTAGCAATTAGCATATTGATGTATAACTGGTTGATGCGCAATGATCATTTATATCCCAAACTGGTTGAGAAATAACGACCTATGTCAAAGCGACTAGCCCTATCCTTGGGTAATGTGGGAGCCTTTTATTGGCGGCAGGCCGGATACTTGCGCAAGGAGCGATTCTGGGCGCTTAAGGATATTTCCTTTGAATTACATCATGGTGAATCATTGGGTGTTATTGGCCGTAATGGTGCGGGTAAAAGTACTCTTTTACAAGTTCTAGCGGGCATTTTACGCCCTGATCGAGGAGAGATGATCAACTATGGCGTACAAGTGGCTCTGCTGTCGTTACAAATTGGCTTCGTACCGTATTTGACCGGGCGGCAAAATGCCTTACTGAGTGGAATGCTGATTGGTCTACACCGGAAAGAAGTAATTGAAAAGATGGCGGATATTAAGAATTTCTCTGAGCTAGGGGATTTTTTCGATCAACCTATCAGCACTTATTCTAGTGGCATGAAGGCACGACTGGGGTTTTCGGTGGCTTTTCAGTTAGATCCGGATGTGTTGCTAATTGATGAAGTACTAGGAGTAGGAGATTCGGATTTTCAACGTAAATCTTCGGCAATCATGCATGACAAAATTCGTTCGGATAAAACTATCGTGCTCGTATCTCATAATGTGGAAACTATCCGACGATTATGCGACCGAGCAGTCTGGATTGAAGAAGGAGTAAGCTGTGCTTATGGTGATACTTCCGAGGTATTAAGTTTTTACGAACAGCAATTAATGAATAAATTATAGAGTGTGGGAAAATGCAAATTTTTGTAATTGGTATGCATCGTTCGGGCACTTCCTTAACGGCCCGCTTGCTGAATTTGATGGGGGCTTATTTTGGTCCAGAAGGGATCACTCTCGGAGCCAATCCGCAAAATCCAAAAGGCTTCTGGGAACGTAAAGATGTACTCGCATTGAATGAGATGGTTTTGTTCTCCGTTCATGCGGATTGGCATCGTATCAATAATTTTTCTCTAGATGAGATACCACAAGACACACTAGCAGATTTTGATAAAAAGGCGAGTCACCTCATCTTGGAATTGGATGCGCATCGACCGTGGTTTCTCAAAGAACCTCGGCTTTGTCTGACTTTTCCTTTATGGCGAAAACACTTGGAAGTGCCTATCTGTATTCATGTTTATCGCTCGCCAATTCAAATTGCTCAGTCGCTGCGAACTCGAAATGGTTTCCCACTTCAATTCGGCACTTCTCTGTGGGAAAAATATGTCTTGGAATCTTTAAAAGCCACTAAGGAATGTCAAAATCTACTGATCCTGCACTCAGAAATTCTGGCCCATCCTTTACAGACAATCACTAAACTTCATCAACAACTTACTGACTTAGGTTGCCAAGGATTAAGAGTTCCTCACGAAAAGGAAATACGCGCTTTTGTCAGATCCGAACTACATCGGGAAAAAGGATCAGCCCACTTTGAAGCCAGCTTTATCAACAAGCAACAGGCTATCTTAGTAGAGGCATTTGAATCCAAGCAAATTCTGGAGCTGGCGGGTAAAATCGATTTGAGCCTTTCGGGGGGCGCGCATGAAATATTAGAGCTTTACGAACAAGATTTAATGCTTAAGGAAGAGTACCAGCATCTTAAGAGCAAAACAGAAAGTTTACAAATTAGCAAGACTGCTCTCAAACAGGAGCGCGAACAACTCAGGACCTCGGTCCAGAATCTCGAAACCATCCTGCGCGCCAAGGACGCCAGCGAAGCCGAGCTGCGCCGGGAATACGAACACGCCGAAGCCTCGGTCCAGAATCTCGAAACCATCCTGCGCGCCAAGGACGCCAGCGAAGCCGA
>JAPUDV010000057.1:13765-78574 GCA_027492875.1 Candidatus Competibacteraceae bacterium
AACCATCCTGCGCGCCAAGGACGCCAGCGAAGCCGAGCTGCGCCGGGAATACGAAAAAGAATTGGATCAACTGAGAAATTCATCTGAAATCCAGCAAAAGTTGCTGCACCAAGAATTGAAGCAATCGACTGAACAAAAAGATGAGTTACTCAAAAAAACCGAGCAGCGATATGACACTTGGCTCCGACAATTAGAGAATAATGCAGAAGCACTTTTTTTATCATGGCGTTGGCGGATTGGGTGCTTCATCGTCCGAATTGCCGAACTTGCTTTAATGCGTAGAAACGTCCGCCTAAGCGCGGATTATATGCGTAATTTATTTAGCGAGATCCGTTTGTACGAGACAAAAAAAAAACAAAGTAATGATGGATACCCAGCACTAAAATACAATTTGAGTCACTCTAGTACATTAATTAACTGGATGCAGTTATTAAAAATCGATTTCGAGGTTTTATTATGCTCTAAAAGATGGCAAGTAGGCAGTTTATTTGCATGTTTTCCAAAAAGTATTTTTTCGAAGGCAAGAAAAATACTTTATGTTGACAACTTAAAGACAATTTTCCAAGAATTCAAAAGTTGGTTTCCACAACAAAATAACAATGAAAAAGATATTTATTTCCTGATAACTTGGCTAAATCAAGCGGAGGTTAATTTTAATGATTTACTTGACTCGAAACGCTGGAAAACCGGTCACTCAATTATATCTTTAATCGAGAGAATCATAGGGCGTGACAAGCCTTATTTAGCTGCTGATCATATCCGCAAGATAATATTGGATTATAATAATTGGAAAAACCATCATGTTTCCAACTCGTCTCAAGAATCCACATTAGTAAATAAAGAATCACTCGATTTAACAATACGGCGCGATTTTGGTCAACGTAAAAATAAGGATTATAAAAAATCTTCTTCGGTTAATATAGTTATCTACACTAAGGGTAGGCGCTCTTCGTTGCGAAGAGTCTTATTAAGCCTTAGCAAGAATTCGGATATATATCATAACAGTTTTTATCTTATTGACGATTCACAAAGCCCTATTCCTGTTGAAAATATACTTGAATGGTCTGATAATTTGCCTATTCGAATTATTAGACCTCAGGTTCGCGACAATTTTTTAGCCTCAGTATGTGAGATCATGCGGGAAATTAGTCTCGGTGATTTTTGTATTATTCAGGACAACGCTGTTTTAACACCAGACTGGTTGTCTGGGCTTAATGAGGCAGCTTATTCGTCCAAAAGTATTGGCATCGTAAGTCCAATCACGCCAGCGCATCCTATACATAGCTTCAGAATGAAGCCTGGTGACAATGCGATGACTTGCGCTAGGAAGTTGCGCTTAGTTACACAATCAGAATTTCCACAAATAGTAATGGCGGATCCTGCGATTTTTTATGTCAAATATTCTGCAGTTAACGATTTTATTTCCGCCACTCAGTCGATGAAAATGGATTTAGTGGTTTTAATGACATCCATTAGTCTTGCGCTTCTAAAAAGGAATTTTATTACCGTTCTAGCGGATAATACCTATGTACATATAACCAGCAGTCTCGAAGATAACTATCTTCCAAATTTAGAGTATCTCTCTAGTTATTTCCATGGAAATGACTTGGATTTAATAAAAGAGCTAATCTATATTACCGGCATGCAAAATATGATCAGCCAAAATAATTATTTTGCATCAGATATTAAATTAGTCTATCAAAAAACGCTGGTGATATTCTTCTCGACCATACAGATTTCTGGTGGTGTTATCATTCTAAATGAATTAGTAAATGATCTGATATTATCCGGCATTAATGTGATCAGCATTCTGATGAATCCTCACTGGAAAAATACTCCAGAAATGTTTGAGCTTCTTTTCGAGCCGATACCTAAACCTGAAATCGATCAACTTGCGAATACATTACCAGACCATAGCATGCTTCTAGCGACTATGTGGATCACTGCGCGGCCAGTCGCTGAATTAGCGAAGTTAAATCAGAGTTTCAGACCCTATTATTTCATTCAAGATTACGAACCCCTCTTTTATAATCCTAATAATCCATCTGAAAAATCCTATTATCAAGAAGCCTTGGAAAGTTACCATCTTGATTTTTCACTTATATCGACATCCGACTGGATAATAGGTCAACTGTATAATCAATTAGGCAATTCTAACCGCGATATTAAAAAAGTATCTATTGGAATAGATCAGGAAGCATTTTACACCGATCCAGAAATACGACGCACCAAAAAACCACTACGTTTAATTGCCATGACCCGCCCTAGCACACCGAGACGTGGATTTGAAAATCTCATCAAAACTTTATCTATCGTTCATAAGCATAACCCAGATATCCAATTCGTTTTCTTCGGCGATAATGACTTAACCATTCATAATATTCCATTCCCTTATAAAAATCTGGGTATCATCAAGCAAGAGCAATTACGGCAAGAATACCTGATTTCTCACATTTTTATTGATCTTTCTATTTTTCAGGGATTTGGTTTACCCGCTCTGGAAGCTATGATCTGTGGTTGTACCTGTATCTTGACTGACAGTGGTGGCGTTTCTGAATATGCCCGCCATGGAGTAAATTCTGTTCTAGTTCCTGTTGATGACAATGTCTCTGCTGCCCAAGCCATATTGGATCTAGCGTCCAATGATAAGCTTCGGCAACAGCTAAAGGATGCAGGTCAGCAAACTGCAAGGCAGTTTTCATTGCATAATACTGCCCGCGATATTGGTGGTATACTTGAAGAAATCTATCTCCAAAGATCTTCAGAAGCGGCTATTCGCTGCTCCGATTCAACCCGCAATATCATCGTGCCCATTTATAACGAACTACAAGTTGCAAAATTATGCTTGGAGAGCATCGTTAAATATACCGCACTACCCTATCGTGTTTTTTTGGTAGATGATTGCTCGGATCAGCATACTGCACAGTATTTACAGAAATTCGCTTGTGAACATCATCATTTTCATTATCTTCGCAATGAGAAAAACCTCGGATTTGTTGGAAGCGTTAATGTTGGTATGAGCGCTACACCCGGTGGCGATATTATTTTGCTTAACAGCGACACTATCGTCACACCGGACTGGTTGGACAAACTAACTCGATGCGCTTTGAGTAATGATAAAATTGGGATTATTTCTCCATTAACCACCCGCTCTTCACACCTATGGATAAAGATTAACCCTGGTGATTCAATTTTTGACACCGCTTCTGCTATCGAAAAAATTTCCAATCGTGACTATCCGGATATAGTAACTCCGGAAGGATGGTGTTTTTATATTAAACGAAATGTTTATGAGCACCTCGGGGGTTTCGATTCAATTTTTGGTAAGGGGTATTGTGAAGAATCGGATTACTGTATGCTTGCCTTCGCTAATGGCTATAAAATGGTTTGTTGTGATGATACCTTTATTTTTCACGAAGGAATGGTAACATTTAAGGAAGAGAGAGGTCCTCGTTATGAAAAGAATAGGGCAGTCTTTGACCGGCGCTGGAATCCTTTATATCAAAAAATATATGTATCATTTCTGGCCGATAATCCTTTAGGATATCTTAGAAACAAGTATGCATTGTTAGCATCGAAGATTTAAAAATATCCATAGATTCCTAATATTCTAGACTTCGATACATGGTATTTAATCGAAATTCATGATGAAATTTTTCTATTTGAACCCATACCATAAGATATTGTGACTTTCACGGGAAACCTCATTGAGTTCTTTTTCTTTATGCGACCTCATCGTTCCCATCTACAATAGCCTTAGCTATGTCCGGGAATGCCTTCACTCCATTCTGAATCATACTGAGGCTGGCGCTTGCCGGATCATCATCGTTGACGACGCCAGTGATTCCCATACTCATCGTTACTTGCGCTGTATCGCCGCCGAATACCCTGGACAGATCACGCTCCACCGCAACCCGGAAAATCTCGGCTTCGTCAAATCCTGCAATCTGGGCATTGCACTGGGCAACGCACCCTTCGTTGTCCTGATCAACAGCGATGTGGTGGTCACGCCGGGTTGGCTCGAGCGCTTGGTCTCCTGTGCCGAACGCGATCCCCGCATCGCCGCCGTCAACCCCTTCACTAACCACGCCTCCCAAATCAACTTGCCGCTGGCCCCCGGCGCCAACTTTTTCGGCATGGATGAGTATCTCCAGCGCCATGGGCCAACCTCCGCCGCCGATGTCGTCACCAGCGTCGGGTTCTGTCTGCTGTTGCGGCGTTCGGCACTGGAGCGGGTGGGTGTTTTCGACGAAATTTACGGGCACGGCTACTGCGAAGAGTCCGATCTATGCATGAGACTGACCACCCATGGTTACCGCACCACAGTCGCCGGTGACGTTTACGTCTACCACAAAGGTCGGGGCACCTTCACCGACCGGGGCGAACGTTACCGACGCAACCGCGCCCTGTTCGATAGCCGCTGGCTCGGGGACTATCGGCGTCAATTCCGCGTCTTTCGCCGCGCCGATCCGCTCGGCCCCACCCGCGCCCTGTTCGCTACCCGCCAGCGCTGGAACCCGATGCCGGTGGTCTGGGAAACGGCGCGGGCGATGCTGGCGGCTTGGCAGCGGCGCGACGGGTTGGATTTGCTTCGTTCCACCCTGCGCGGCGTCCTGCGTCTGCCAGGTGCCCGTCGGCCGCTGGCCACTCCAGAAGACGTGCGGCAGTTCACCCGTCCTGGGCGGCTACGAGTGACTTATCTACTCCACCATCTGGTCGTGGCCGGCGGGGTGTTGTCGGTGATTCAACTGGTCAACGAGTTGATCCTGCTCGGCGTGGAAGCGCGCATCGTGGTACTGTTCGAGGATCCGGCGGTTTACGACTGGACCCCGCTTTATACCCAACCGCTTATTTTTCGCAACGAACGCGAGTTATTGCAGAATTTCCCCGACAGCGACATCGCCGTGGCAACCCTGTGGAATACCGCTCCTTGGGTTGCCGAACTGGTTCGGCGCGGTCGTGCGCGCACCGCCGCCTACTTCTTGCAAGACTACGAGCCCTGGTTTTTTCCCGAGGCGAAAACGGTCGCCCGCGAGCGGGTACGGGCTACTTATGCCCTGATCCCCCATCGGATCGTCAAATCCGATTGGCTGCAAGGGATGCTGGCCAGCGACGGCTACCCCACCCAAAAAATTTTGCTGGGTATGAATCTGGCGCGGTTCTATCCTCGCGATGGCGTCCGCAGTCATCCTGTCGTCCTGGCCATGGCCCGCCCGCAGACCCCCCGGCGCGGCTTTGAACCCATGGTCGCCGCCTTGGCGCATATCAAGGCGACCCGACCCGAAGTCGAAATCGTGCTGTTTGGCGACCGCTTTTTGAGCAAACAGCAGATTCCCTTTCCCTTCCGCGACGAAGGTGTGGTGATCGACCAAAACCGGCTGGCGGAACTGTATTCGGAAGCCACGGTTTTTATCGATGGTTCCGATTTTCAGGGCTTCGGGCGCTGCGGGCTGGAGGCGATGGCCTGCGGCGCGGCCTGTGTGCTCACCCATGTTGGCGGTGTCGATGAGTACGCCCAGGATGGGATCAATGCCCTACTCGTGCCACCCCAACGCCCGGATCGCTTCGCCGGGGCGATGCTGCGACTGCTCGACGACACCGAATTGCGGGAACGGTTGATCGAGGCCGGGCTGGAGACCGTGCAACGGTTTTGCCACAAGCGGGAAGGACGGGAAACGCTGGAATATTTCAGGAGCCTGCTGTGAGCCTGGAACACTCGGAAAACCCTGGAAGGAATCGCGGCCCGACTCTACCCACCCCCCAGTCGGAGGCGGTGACGGCGATCCTGATCGTCAACTATCGCCGTGCCGCCGATACCCTGGAATGCCTGAATTCCCTGACGCGGGTGAGCACTCCGCCTTTTCAGGTCTTCCTGGCCGACAATGGTTCTGGACCAGAGGACGTGGCGACGCTGGCCGGATACGCGGCTCAATATCCTGATTGGCTCCACTTTATCGCTTATTCGGACAACACCGGCTTTACCGGCGCCCACAACCGGCTGCTGGCGGACATTATCCGGGACGGCCGCTACCCCTACATCCTGTTGCTCAACAACGATACCGTGGTCGAGTCGGACTTTCTGGCGCGGATGTTGGCGCGGATGGACCCTGAGCGACGGATCGGGATGGTGGCGGCGCGGGTGATGCGATACGCCGACCGCGAGCAGGTGGACAATCTGGGGATCACTTTTTATCAATGTGGGCTGGCCTCCAACCGCAAGTCAGCGGGCAACCCCCTGCTCGGTCCCAGCGGCAATTGCGCGCTATATGCTACCGAGATGCTGCATCAGGTTTACCGGGTCACTGGCGAATACTTCGACGAGCATTTTTTCTGCTATGCCGAAGACACGGACCTCGCCTGGCGGGCCGTGCTGCTGGGCTACCGGGCGGCCTATGCCGAAGACGCCCGGGTGTACCACAAAGGATCGGTGGCCAGCGGCGGCCCCAACAGCGATTTCGTACTGTATCACGGCATCCGCAATTCGCTGTTCGTCCTGGTCAAGAACGTGCCCGCCCGCCTATTGGGGCGTAATCTGTTCTGGATACTGGCCCTGCACGCGGCCATTCTGTTGCGCTATGCGGTGAAGGGTAAATTGAGGATCGTCTACCGCTTGTACCGCGATTTTCTGCGCGGTCTGCCGGTGATGAGCCACAAGCGTCGCTTGATTCAACAGCAGCGGCGGATTCAGCTTGACCAGATCGCGGACATGGTCAGCCGGCAATTTTACGAACGAGGCTATGTGCTGGGTGCGTTGCGGGATTTGTTCCGAACATCCATGGCTACAACCGAACAACGTTCCTGAAGTGAGTTGAATGCGCCAAGTGGATTTTCTGATCGCGGGCACCCAGAAAGGCGGTACGACGGCGCTGGATCTGTATTTGCGTACCCATCCCGAACTGTGCATGGCAACCCGGAAAGAGGTGCATTTTTTTGACCGGGATGACTATTTTCAAGGAGATGCAGTAGATTATTCGGCGTACCACTCGTTCTTTAGCCCCAACGCATCCCAACGTTTGCTGGGAGAAGCCACGCCGATTTACCTGTACTGGCACAGCGCACCGCGACGGATCTGGGCATACAACCCTCGAATGAAGATCATCGTAATTTTGCGCAATCCCATCGAGCGCGCCTATTCCCACTGGAATATGGAGCGGGATCGAGACGCGGATTTCCTACCCTTTTGGGAAGCCATCCAGCAGGAGCGAGAACGTTGCCGGGAGGCATTGCCCCAGCAGCACCGGGTTTATTCCTATGTTGATCGCGGTTTTTACACCGAGCAGTTGAGAAGGCTATGGCGCTATTTCCCGCCGGAACAAATGCTGATTCTCCGACATGAAGCCTTGCGGGAAACGCCACAGCCGGTTCTGGACCAGATTTGCGATTTCCTCGGCGTGGCTTGCTCGTCGGTCGCGACGACCATCAATGCCCATTCGCGCCCCTATGCGACGACCATGACCGAGCGGGAAACAGCGTATTTACGGTGGCTATTTGAATACGACATCAGAGCGCTGGAACGGATGTTGGGATGGGATTGCAGCGCGTGGCTGGCGGATCATTGAGTCTAAGCACCTGCACAAAAACTCCCCTCTCCCACGGGGAGAGGGGATTAGGCACCGATAGAATCTAATTCTCTATCGAACGGGGGGCAGAGGGGGTGGAGATGGCGGGGGAGCATTGGGCACGCCAAGCGCACCGGCTCCTCCAGTCAGGGCATTGATCATCCCTAGATTGAAGGCATCCGGCTTCGGATAGAAGCGCACGACGTACTCTTTATGGTTGGTATCTTGGAAATCCTTGGTCAGTTTCTCGAGAATCCGGGCCTTGACTTGTTCGAAAGGCGGCACGGTTTCAGGTTGGCGCGAAATCAGCTTGATGATATGGTAGCCGTATTGGGTCTCGACCACGCCGCTCAGTTCACCGGGTTGCAAGGCGAACGCGACATCTTCAAACGGTTTCACCAGCGTACCTCGCGTCACCAGCTTCGGGAGTATACCGCCCTGCCGGGCCGATGCTTTGTCATCCGAATTCTTCCGCGCCAATTCGCTAAAGTCGGCGCCGCCGCGCAGTTCCGCCAATAAGGCCTCAGCCCGTTTGCGCTTTTCACCGTTGGGATCCTCGCAGGGGCACAGGGGCGCATTGATGAGGATATGCGCCACCTCGAGTTGCTCGGGCCGGGTAAATTCCTTGCGGTGGGTCTGGTAGTACTCCTGGGCCAGATCGGTGAAGTCGGGCTGCTTGAGACCCGCCTTGAACTGGTCGACGACCGCGCTCACTAACACCTTGCGCTGGGCCATCTGCAATTGAGCCTGGATGTCGGGCTGGTCAGGTATTTTCAGACGTTCCGCCTCCCGAACCAACCGCTCCTCGGTATACAGCTCCAGCAGAAACTCCTGCAGGGTGGTGAGGTCGTGTTCGATGCCGGAACGCTGTTTGGGCGGTAACCCCAACAGCGCCTTTTGGTAATCCGCGACGGTAATGGTTAGTTCAGAGTCCTTGACCAAGGGGGTTTCAGGCGGGAGCAAACCGCCAAGCGCCGTCTGCTCGGCCCGGACGGTCGTTGCGGCAATAACCAGAATAGCGGTGGCTATAAGCCGAATCAGTACATTCATCATAAAAAATGACACCAGTAGCGATTTTACGGATATTGCGAAATCACTCGAGCACTTCGCGGCGTTTACCAAGAAGAACGCCGATGCCGAGTCAAGACCGGCATCGGCGTCCGATGGAAAAAACGCTCCCGCGAGGGAGCGTTTGGCAGGCGATTAAGGCAACTGGCAGGTGCTGTCCCCGGCCGCCTTGCTGCAGGGAATACCACGCCCCAAATAAGCATGATCAGCCAGGTAAGCGTAGTTCTTGAGCGCATCGAAGCCGATGTTCAAGGCACGCTGCTTGATCATGAACCCGATCGCCGGCAAACCGTTACCCGGCAATTGATTGAGGGCGGTTCCCGTACTGTAGCCGGACTTCGCAGCCAGCGGCTTGGCCAAATTCATATCCAACCAGCCGAACTGCTGGGTAAAACCCGGTACGATCTGGCCACTCAGATCCAGCCCCAACCGAGACTCAAAGATGCGATCATTGGCGGAAAACCGAATGATGTTGGTCTCGAAGCACAGTGACAACGCATCGGTGCGCGGCACGGGCGATTCGATCACATTAATATCACTGAGCACCAGGGGCTTTTCGCTACGATCATAAGCGGTGGCGCCCACCTGATTGCAGGATTGGCCGTCGGTCACGCCCGAGAACGCTTCCTGGAACGGCGGAATCGGAACCTGCAACATGCGCTGCTGCCAGTCGGGGTTGAAACCGGCCGGGAACCGCCGCGCATTGTTGGCCGCCAGCGGACTCGGCCCCTTGTCCACGAAGAAGTTTTTGGTGGGGTGAGTGATCACCCACTCGGTGGTGACGCCCAGATTGGAGTTATAGCTCCATTCGTTAACCACCCGCGCCGCCCGCAGGACTTCGCTCACCGCCAGATAGCCGTATCCATACGGCCCGAGCTCCGTGGTCGTCCCCAAGCCCAAGTCGTCGTTGACGGTATACGAGGCGTTGGGATACGCATCGGCCAAGGTCGGCTCGAGGCTGTCAAATCCAGGCTGGTTGGATTGCGCCGCGATCAGGTTGGGACAGTCTTGATTAATCCCTGGATCCCAGTTCGGATTCCGGGCTCCCGAGATCGGGTTAAAGAACATATTAGTGGTGGACGGTTGGCCCACACCGGCCGGCGGATTGGCGAAGCAGGTTCTTGGCCCAACGACTTTGCCGAGTTCCGGATGGTAATGGCCGATCCGGACGAAGTTAGCCAGATGGGTCGCCGGGCCACCCGCCGAAATGCCCCGCTCGACATTGAGGAAGTTGTAATTGCCTTTCAGCGCGTTGATCGGCTCGCCGTACTTGCTGGCGGTCGCGACAATGTTGGCTTGCTGGAACTCGCTGACACAATCACCCGGATCTCCATCCTTGTATCCCTCAACGATGGCGACGATGTAGCCTTCATAGCCACGGTCGTTCGTAGAGAGGCCACCGGCCAGATAGGAACCGGATCCGACGTAGGGCACCGGATAAAAGCCGTCGTTTTGAGCGGAGTGATCGCTATTGGTCGCCGAATAGCCAAAATTGCTGAACGAAAACTCGGTTTTATTCGGCACGGTGCAGGTGGTTTCACCGACCGACTTAACAAATTTAGCCGGAACGTCGCTGATGGGCGGAGTCCCGAAGATCGGCGGGACATAGTTATCGCCCTGCGTGACATACCCGGCAAACACGTCTTTCGGCGACAGCACGACCGTGAAGTCCAGGACTTCGCGAGAGTTGTAGCCCTCGAAGAAGCGGAGCTTGACGGCCACGCTCTTATCGCTGGTGTTGGTCAGGTTGAGCAGCGTCTGCCAGCAATCGCTGGTGCTGCAACGGGCGGTGTAGTACGGAAAGATGACCACATCGCCCACGCCCTGAGCCGAGATATTGACGGCGCCCGCGGACGGTGCAAACGCGCCCCCGACGAGACCGCCCATCGCGGTCGCCAGCGTTAGCGCCATGGAGAGCTTGCTGCGTTTCATGCCTTTCTCCTTACATTTCAAATTGTTAACCCCGAACAGGGCTGAAATCTATAGCTAAGGACCCTTAAACTGAGAGAGGGATCACTCCGTAGAGGCGATTAGGCCAATTCCCCGCTGCCGCCAGCGCCATCCTTGGCGCGAACTGACTCCTCGACGCGGCAGGGAACCTCTCGTTCAAATGCCGCTACCCCCATATTTGCGCTTCAGGGCGCCGTCTGCAGACCCTCGTAGGGAACCTTGCGCGAATGATCAATCAGATAAGCGAAGTTCTTGAAGTAATCCCCCGACAAGGCGCGCTGTTTGATCATGAAGCCAATCGCTGGCAGACCCGAGCCTAGCAGTGGACCGGTGTTCTGCAAAAACCCGCCAGGTTTCACTGCCCCATACTGCGCGGCCGGCGATGTGGTCAAGTTCAGGTCCATCCAACCGGCGGGGACGGGATCGCCCCCAAAGGCGCTGCCAACTCCCTTAGTTAGATCCAGGGTCAACTTCGAATCCAGGACGGGACGCCCGGCGGAGAACTGGATCACGTTGGTCTCGAAGCACAGCGACAGGTCATCGTTGCGCGGCAGCGGCGACTGGATGACGCTACCTTCGGTGAGAGTAGTACCTACTTCGTTACGATTGTAAACCACAGGCGTAACCTGATTGCAGGATTGACCTTCGGTGATGGTCGAGAACCCCTCGGCAAACGGCGGCAACGGAATAGGATAGAAGAACGGAGCCGGGAAACGCCGCTCGTTGAACGCCGCCATGGGACCCCAGTACTTCCAGCTATCCACATAGAAGTTCTTGGTCGGATGCGTCACCACCCATTCGGTACTTACACCCAGCGCGGGGTTGAAACTCCATTCATTGATCAGCTTAGCCGCCCGCAACACCTCGCCTACCGCCAGGAAGCCAAAGCCGTTGGGCCACACCCCTATCACTGGCAGGGAGGTGGGATCGATGAGGCCGATCGAACCAGGCCCGTTCGCATAGGAATCGTAGGAATCCGCCAAGCTCGGTTCGAGGTGATCATAACCGGGCTGGTCCGATTGCGCCGTAATCAGGTTGGGGCACCATGTGCTATTGGCTGTAGTGTTACCCAGCGCCGGCGCCCAAGCCAGGTTCCGCAAATCGTAAACCGGATCGAAGCGCATATTGCCCGTAGCCTGCGCGGTGCTGGCAACGCAGCCGCCGCTCAAACCAGGTTGTGGAGCATCGTCATCCGGGCTGATCCGAATGAAGTTCGCCAAAGTCGTGGCCGAACCGCCCGCCGCGACGCCGCGCTTGACATTCAGGAGGTTGTAATTGCCCTTCAGCGCGTTGATCGGCTCGCCGAACTCGTTGGCGGTCAGGACGATGTTCGCTTTGGTGAAGGATGACCGGACGGCGTCGCAATTCCCCCCAGGCACCGTCTCGCCATCATCGGCGCTACCCGTGACATGGGCGCTGACAAAGCTGGGGCTGTACAGACCTCGTGTTACCTGAGGCAAGGTAGCTGCGGGAGCGTGCCCCTCGACGATGGCGACGATATACCCTTCGTAGGCACGACCGTTCGAGGACATGACGCCGTCAACCGAGGCGTCGTGATCCCGGTTGGTCGACGAGTAGCCAAAATTGCTGAACGGCAAACCCGCCGTCTGCGAGATGTAGGGCACGGTACAGGTGGTGTCGCCGTGCGCCTTGACGAAGCGCGCCGGAGTATCCTTGGCGGGATAATCAGCGCCCTTGTCGACGTAACCGGCAAACACGTCGTGCGGTGACATCACCACCGTGAAGTCCAGGGCGTCGCGGGAGTTGTAGCCCTCCAGGAACTTGAGCTTGACGACCAGGGTTTGATCGCTGGTATTGGTGATATTGATCAGCGTCTCCCAGCAATCCTCAACGATGCCCAGTTCGTTGGTGTGGCATCGGGCCGTGTAATACGGGAATATCAATACATCGCCCAAGTTCTGAGCCGCGATGCTGATAGCGCCCGCAGATGGTGTATACGCGGCCCCGACCAGACCGCCCATCGCGGTCGCCAGCGCCAGCGCCGTGGAAAGCTTGCTACGTTTCATGCCTATCTCCTTAAGTGAGTAACCCCTGCAACGGGTTAGGTAGTAGTCAAGGACGCAAACCAGAGATGTAAAGTGGCGATCGCCACACCGAAAAGTATGGAAACGCATCAATTTTGTTGATGCCACCATTGGCCGTCTTTACGCAACCAAATTTCCCTAACTGTCTGTTTCATATCGAAAGCTTGTTCTTCCTTCCCCGGATCAGCATAACGATACGCAACTTCCAGCTGGATTCTCGCCACATCGGGGTCATCATAGTCAATTTGCTTTACAGTTACCATACGCCACTCGATCTGGCCGCCGTTTTGAGACCGGAGCTGACTTGGCGTATAGATCGCCCGATAGGCAGGGGTTTCAAACTGATAGATCGCATCGAAATTGCGGTCGATGAGCGCCTGCCAGCGCGCTAGAACCCGTTCCTTCAGCAGAGCTTCGTCGGCGGTGGGCACCACGACTTTCGGCGGTGGGACTTGAGCGGACGCGGCGGGCACGGGCATCTGGTCGGCCGCCCAGACACCGTACCCAGCCAAGGCCAGCACCACCCCCAAAATCACCCTGTGCGTCATAGCCATCGCTCCCCCTGATTTGGCTTTTCGAAACTCTATTACCCGTCAGGGCATTAAGTGCTTTGTTGTATTGTTGCACTAGAGCAACCAAAAGTTGCTTTATTGCTGCCAATCCTAACAAGCAACCAGCCGGGTGTCAACGACTTCGGGAATTTTGTTGTAAATCAGCCCCGTTTTGTATCAGTCTGATATTTTTTAAGTCGCTTTCCATGATTAGTTAATTGATTTTTAGTATAATTTATATTATCTAAAACACAACAGCCGATTCACTTTATCCTCCGGGCATAAGGATGCGAACCGGCTACATCCCCCCTGCCAAGGCTGCTTCGACAAACCTCTCAAACTCCCGAATGGCTTGCCGATCCTCGAACAGTTCCCCGCTGGCCTCGCGCAGCCGGCGGCCGAACTCGATCCGGTAGTCCGGCTCGGTGGCAAACCGCAACGCCCGTTCGATGTAGTCCTCGGGGTCGGCGGCGATGCCGTCATCCAAGCCCATCTGCCGATAGGCGGCGCAGGTCAAGCGTCCCCGGCCAAAATCTCCCGGCAGGGTCACCACGGGTTTACCCACCGAGAATACTTCGTAGGCCGTAACGCCACCGCCAAAATGCACGGTATCCAGCATGACATCCGCCAAGGAAAGCAGATTTAAATACTCCTGGTGCGGCAACCGGGCTAGAAAGCGTACCCGGTCGATCACTTCGGGCAGATTGGCTTGCATGCGCTGGCGCAGTTGTGCCGTTACCAGCGGTTGAGCATCCTCGATCAGCACCACTAACCCGCGCGGGTCTCGCCGCAGGATGCCGTCCATCAAACCATCAAAGTCAGGATGTAGTTTGCGTGGGTTTTGTACGCACAAATAGATATGCTGGTCAGCGGTCAGGCCGAAGCGCTCCCGTCCCACCGTCGCTCCCGGTGGCTCAGGACGGTAAAAACAGGTTGGCAACCGCTGAAACCGCACTAAACGCTCGCTGTAATACGCTTCACCATCTGCGGGCTCCAGATGCTGGGAGGACAGATAGTAATCGATTTGTGGGATGCCACTGGTCACCGGCCAACCCCAACCGGTGCATTGAACCGGCGCCAAGCGGAAAAACGGCAGGAAGTAGTTGACGCTATCTGTACCCACCTCCCAATAATATAGAATGTCGAAACGGGTTTGGCGGATCGTTTCCAGGCTCCGATCAAACCGCACGGGCAGCGGCAAATAGCGGATATTGGGGTTGGCGATGGCCGCTCGTAAGACCTGCTCCCCACCCTGCAGGCTGCACATCACGATCAACTCGAAGCGCCGGGCGGGCAAACCGTTCAAGATGCCGCGCATGCATTTGGCAAATATCCCCTCGTGCCCCCGCGTCACCACAAAGCCCACGCGCGGTTTTCCACCAGCCAGCGGCAGGGCGGTCACCTCCGGTAGCAGGGGATGAAACAACGCGGCCCACGCCTCCTTCAACGGTCGGTCGTCACGACCCTGATAAGCCAGATATAAGGGAGGTTCAAAGCCACTGGCGTGCAACTGCCGCAGATCCAGCCGCAGGCCAGGCTGGGCGCGCAGTTGTTTCAACCGGACCATCAGGCCGGCTCGATACCTATCGATTTCCGGGTTGCCGGCGGGGATCGCCGGACACAGGCTATCGGTCCGCAGGCGCAGCAGAGGGTCGTCCGGTTCTCGCGCCAAAATAGCCTGATAGCAGGCTCGCGCGTCTTCGTTCAAACCCTGCCGTTCGAGCACTGTCCCCAGATTGCGCCGCGCCTCCACCAGATCAGGCTTGTAGCGCAGGGCCTGACGGAACGCTTCAGCGGCCTCGTCCAACCGGTTCTCCGCATCCCGCGCCTGCCCGAGATTGTTGTGCGCCTCGGGAAAATTCGGTCGTAATTGCAGCGCCCGTTGGTAACAGCCGGCGGCTCCGGCATAATTTCCCTGCTCCAGTAGAGTGTTGCCCAAACTGTAGTGGGCAAACGCATGATCCGGCTTGAGTTGCAGCGCCCGCTGATAACACGCGAACGCCTCGTCCAGCCGGCCTTGCTCCCTTAGCGCATTGGCCAGGCTGACATGGGTTTCCGCCAGTTGCGGGGCCAGCCGCAGGGCCTGCCGGTAACTGTGCTCGGCCGCTACCGGGTCGCCCTGCCGGAACAGGGCGCCTCCCAGGTTGTGATGGTAGGTCGGCTGCTTGTCGTTCAATTCGATAGCCCGGCGGATGGCCTGCACCGCACCGGCCTGATCGCCCCGCCGGTCGCGGATTACACCCAGCAGATGGTGGACATCCGGGTGCCGGGGGAGATGCGTCAAAAGCATCTGGCAAATCTCCAGTGCGGTCTCGAAATAGCCCAGATGCGAAGCTCGGGAAGCACCCTCGAATAGTTGAGGAATGAACAGCGGAACACAGTTTTTTTTAAAATAAGGCAAGAGATTTTTTTGATAGTCTTCCATGCGTTTTTTATCTTTATCAGAATCGAGGCTTCTCGTTTGGCTTTCATGGTGATAGGCAACGGCGTGACCGATTTGATAATTTTTTCTACCCAACCGCAACATCTCCAGATTTAACTCAACATCTTCAAAGTATTCATTATATTTTTCATTAAAATAGAATTTTTCGAATATGGATCGCTCTATCATCAAAAAGACTGACAAATTGGCGACAACTTCTATTGTATCACTATCATATTTATAGTAACTAAACTTATTTCGATGCAAAATACTAAAAACTTTATCTGTGCCAAATAAAAATTCTATACCATTATGCTGAATTGAGCCATCTTCATAATGCAATCGAATTCCTAACGTCCCTATATTATTTTTTTTATTTTTAAACAAGTATAAACACCGATCAATAGCGTCGTTCAATAATTCGATATTGCTGCTACAAAAAATAATATGGCTGCTATTTTTTGAAAGATATTGTTTTACAATATCGTTGTTAAGCTGTGAAAAATTATAACTGCTATATTTTTCGATAATTTTTATCTTAGCCAGATTAGATCTTTTATCTATTTTTTTTATCCAATTCGTCAATTTATCTTTATTATCGATTGTAAGACCAGCCCCGAAAACAATAATTTCATACCGCGCAATACGGGTGCGGCTAATAATTGACTGAATACAATTTATTACCGATTCACCTTGATCTTTTATAGTCACAATAATCGAAATGAGAAAATTATCTGGGTTAAATTTTTTTATAGCCAGCTTATCAAATTCAATTTTTTCCGGCTTAACACTACAGGGAAGCGAACTGCTAAAAATTTTTGAAAAAATTAACCGGTTCTTTTCCCATTCCTGGTCGAAAGATCCGCCTGATTTATGCGTCAAATCAACATCGAAAGTAACACCTACCTTAACTCCAGCCAAGTGATTTGCCAAAGTGAACGATATATCATAATAGTGAAAACCCTGAAATTTTTCATCAAAATTCTCACGAATTCTATTTCTATCGACCGCAATAAAAACCCCATCCAGACAAACAACTTGAATAGGACGATCATACTTATTTGACATAGTAGTATCAAATATTTTGCCATTAATCTCATGTTTAAGCATTCCCACCGATCTATATTCTATAGAAAACCACTTTTCAGCAATATCGTCAGCATTTTTCATTAAATCGGTTGTGCCAGCAACTCCCAATATCCCATAATCAGTATCCTTAAATTGTTTTAAAAGAGACTTTCCCCAGTTTTTATTATTAAAGATAATATCATCATGAATAAAGACAATTATATCATACTTCGCTTCTTTCAAGCCTCTATTGTATAACTCCGTTAATGAGTATTTTCTATTATTTAGATAAGGTATTATTTCGGCATTTTGCACACCGACCGTTTTCTGAATATGATCAATGAACCCAGATCTAATTTCTCTAGCGCTAAAAACAATTGATAGCGACATCATCGGCTCTTCAATGCTTCTTGTGGATTTCAGGCAGGCTTGGGAGCTTTTTACAGAAATCAAGATTATCGCCAGCTAAAATCTAGTGAGCTGAAGATCGGCGGACTGCAATCGCCGACCGCAAGATAAAGCGACTGAAAGCTGGTGGTTTATGCCAAGGACCGAGCACCCTTCGGGCGAACTAGAGCCGCCCCAGAAAAATCAAGCAACAATATATTGATTCAATTATAAAAATCTTGTCTTACCGACAAAAAGGATTATCAAGCTTTGCAGTGCCAAGCAGGAGTGTTGTACACTTAAATTAAAGACATGCTTTCCGATAAACTCAATTCTATAATTAACTGAGACACTCATGCAACACGATTTTACTGCGATAACTCCCCTAGATATTATCTGGTTTCCAGAAACCATCTTAACTTCTCTTCTATCTTGTCCCATTTGTGGCACATTGGACAATCAAAAACCTCTATTGTCCATTCCCAGCATGGAAGGAAACAGCATAAAAAAACTGTTTACATGCACAAAGTGTAATAGTCAATTTTTTAATCCTCCCGAAGTATGCGCATTTAGCGAAATCACTGGAGATGCCGAGTATTTTTATAAACAATACTGTGAAGCTGGAGCTGGTATCTGGGAAATGTTCTGGCCACTCGCCATGGTGCCTAGATCGACAGAAACCACCTTGCTCGATGTGGGATGCGGGTTTGGCTACACGGTCGATTGCTGGCGCACGACGCGTGGAGACGCAATCGGAATTGAATTAGCTGAATATGGCAAAATCGGAGCCGCTTTATTAAATATCCCAATCTATTTCAACTACCTTAATGAGGTTACGGAGTTAAAACACAAAAAACTCGATATCGTTTATGCCTCAGAAGTAATCGAACATGTTTCAGATCCAAAAGCATTTATTATGGAGTTATCAGCATATATAAAATCAGATGGTTTTTTAGTTTTAACAACGCCTAATAGCAATTTTATAAGGAAAAAAAACGAAAGTCCAATGTTAATAGCTGCGCTATCGCCAGGTTTTCACGGCTTTCTTTTCTCATCAACAGCGCTAGAGCAAATCATCCGTAATACAGGGTTCTCCTATGTCATTGTTAAAGAATATAATGAACGCCTTGTTGCTTGGGCTTCCAAGAAAGCATTTCAACTCAATGAATCGCCTGATAAGTTCAGGGAAGATTATCTTAATTATCTCGTGTCGGCAATTGAAAAATTATCGAATCGACATGATTTAGTTTACGATGGCCTCGTTTACCGATTATTTCGAGATCAACTCAATGCAGGAAATATTACCGCAGCCACAGATACACTAAAAAAACTGGAGGAGAGTTTGATTGAAAAATATGGGTCAGCAGTTTTGCAACCTAAAGCGACTATTGAAGCTTTATCATCTTGGTCCTCAAATTCAGAGTTTATTAAATTATACCCCTATTTTCTTCCAAACTATTTTTATTATCGCGGTATTCTTGGTCTTCTATTAGGAGAGAATCCAGTACTCACGGTACAATATTTTTCTGCTTCCTGGAAATTCACTCGGGCTGCGCTCGAAAAAATCGGCATATATTCATTTCTTGAAGCAATTTCCCTAATATGGACCGCAAAGTTACATGAGAGCCTTTGCTTAATAATGCTTGGCAATTTTAGTCAAACTGTTAAATTTTTAGAGGAATCAGCAAGAGCTGCAGAATCTATTGTAATAGATTTTGGTTTTTCAAAGCTTGATGCGCCAAAAATAGAAACAATTCTAAGCACAATCTTTAATCAGCTAATCTCCCAAAAAAGAGTCAATGAACTTACTCAGACATTACCAATATTAGAGCACTATTTAAGCCGCAATTATGGGAAATCAATAAAAAATAATCCTGAATACTATGAAATAACGCAACAGGCACTAAATCTATATTTGATGCTCGGCAATGCAGAAATACTGACAAATAATTATATACTCGGGATCAAATACTTGAATATAGTTATTTCGCAAAGTCGCTTTGTCAAAATTCACAATAGAGATACAAATCAATTAAATCTTATTATTAATCAAGCAAAAAAACTTCTTACAAAAATAGAGCATTTAAATAAATGGGCAGACGCAAAAATCAGTTACTCATTCACCCTCAATAGAAAAGAATAAATTTTCTAAAGATTTCTCGAATCACTTTTCCGCTTAAATTAAGAGGCGAAGAATACGGCCATGACCGATCTCAAGACCCAACTACAAGCCGAACTGCCCGAGCTGCTGAAACAGGACACGGACTTCCAGCAATGGCTGGAACACCTGATCCGGCAAACGGCGATCACGCCGGAAAGTTTCGAACGCCTGTTGCAAGAGTTCATTGCCGACCGGCCCGAGCAAAAACGCAAGAATAATGAACTACTGGAGGAAAGCAAGCTCTGCTGTTCCCGGCAGGAACAAGGCATCGGCGCGCTGGGGGCGCGCTGGGCATCGCGTCCGAACACAGTTTCCGCGCCGCGCTGAAGGGGATTCTGGAAAAAAGCTTCGGCGTCGAAGTGCTAAACGTCAATGAATTCGACGACGAAGGTACGGTATTCGGCACCCCCGACCAGGTCGAAATCGACATCATCATCAAGAACGGCGAGCTGATCCTCCGCAAACTCAAACCGTCGATGTCCAAATCCGATATGTATACCTTCGACCGCAAGGTGCACTACTACGGACGGCGCCATCAGCGTCCGGTCCAGTGCAAGATCGCGGTCTCGTCGATGGTGCCCCAAGCTGCCCGCGCCGTCGCTGACAAGCTGGGAATCGAGGTGTTCGGCTACGCTGAGGACGTCACCAGCGCGTGAACAATCCAATCCTGCTCCCACCGGCTTCATCGAGGTCGGCCGATGGCTGAACCCGCCCGCCCCATCGCCCTGATTCCCGCCCATAACGAAGCGGCCACCGTCGGCGCCATCGTCGCCCAAGTCCGGCAGTTGTGGAGCTGCCCGGTGGTGGTCATCGACGACTGTAGCAGCGACGCCACCGCCCAAACTGCCTGGAACGCCGGCGCCACCGTGCTGCCGCTGACCCTGCAACTCGGGGCCTGGGGCGCGATTCAGACCGGTCTGCGTTACGCCCTGCGCCAAGGCTACCGCACCGCCATCACCCTCGACGCCGATGGCCAACACGAACCCCAAGACATCGGCCTTCTGCTACAACCGCTCGTCGACGGCCAAGCCGAAGTTGCCATCGGCGCTTTTCCAGAGCGCGCCAGCCGTGCCCGGCGGATCGCCTGGAGCTATTTCCGCTGGCTGACGGGTCTGGAGCTGGAAGACATTACCTCCGGCTTCCGGGTCTACAACCACGCGGCAATGACCGTGCTCGTCTCCCGCGAAGCCAGTCTGCTCGACTATCAGGATGTCGGCGTGCTGCTGATCCTGCGCCGCAAGGGTCTGCGCATCGTCGAAGTGCCGGTGGCGATGCAACCGCGCGTGCTGGGCGCTTCCCGGGTGTTCCGCTCCTGGTGGGTCGTGGGAAAATACATGCTGCAAACCAGCCTGCTTTGCCTCGCCCGGGTCGGCTACAATCATCTTCCGCCTGCAGCCGACGACTGATACCCCTGATGATCACCTACCAGATTACCTCGATGGCGATCGGGGTCGGCCTCGCCGCCATTATCCTGTTCCTGGTCCGCCGCGATCACCTGCACGGTCCCTACGCCATCTGGTGGATCGGGGCCGCCGCGACAGTCGCCCTGCTCGGTCTATTCCCGCGCCTGTTCGACGTTCTGGCCAGCAAAATGGGGGTTAGCTACCCACCGATTCTGGCTATCGTGCTGGGTTTCAGCCTACTGCTACTCAAAATGTTGACCATGGATCTGGATCGCTCCCGACAGGAACGGCTGATCCGCCGGCTCGCGCAGCGGCTGGCCATGCTGGAGGCGCGGCAAAATCCCCCCTCTCCCCAACTACACTCTCCCTCAGGGGCGGAAGAGGGAGAACCTGGCGGGGATACAACGGGACGGGAACCCATGACAACTCCCCCGCCTCCTCAGAGGGGAGATCGAGAGTAAGCGGACATGCGCGTTCTCCATATCGGCAAGTACTACCCACCGTTCGCCGGCGGCATCGAGCATTTTCTGGCCGACCTGTTGCCGGCGCTGAGCGCGCGCGGCATCGCGGCGGCGGCGTTGGTGCACGACGAGCAACCACCCTTCTCCCGCCACCCTTCTCCGGTAAGGGGAGAAGGGAAAGTATCGATCTACCGGGCGCCGTGCTTCGGCCGGCTGCTGTACGCCCCGATCAGTCCCGCGTTCCCGGTCTGGCTGAACCGGGCTATTCGCGCGTTCCGTCCCGATCTGCTGCACCTGCACCTGCCCAACACCTCCGCATTCTGGGCGATGGCTATTCCCGCCGCGCGCCGCTTGCCGTGGATCGTCCATTGGCACGCCGACGTGGTGGCCTCCGCCATCGACCGGCGGCTAGCGCTGGCCTATCACCTATACCGGCCGTTCGAGCAACGCCTGCTCGCCGCCAGTCGGGCGGTGGTCGCCACCTCTCCGCCGTATCTGGAAGCCAGCGCCGCTTTGGCCTCCTGGCGCGAGCGATGCCACATCGTTCCATTGGGCCTGGACCCCACGCGCATCGCCGAACCCGATCCAGCGGCGCAGTCACGGGCCGAACGACTGTGGGGAATGACAGGCTTCCGGGTGCTGGCCATCGGCCGTCTGACCTATTACAAGGGCCACGACGTGCTGATCCAGGCCGCCGCCAGTCTGGACGACAGCCGAGTATTGATCGTGGGAACCGGCGAGCACCTGGAACGGCTGACCGCGCTGATCCAATCGTCGGGACTCGGCGAGCAGGTGCGTCTGCCCGGCTTTCAGCCCGAACCCGATCTCAATGCGCTACTGGCCAGTTGCGACGTATTGTGTCTGCCGTCGCTGGAACGCACCGAGGCGTTCGGGTTGGTGTTGCTGGAAGCGATGCGGTTTGGAAAACCTGTCGTGGTGAGCGACATCCCCGGTTCCGGCGCGGGCTGGGTAACGCGGCAGGCCCGCCATGGTCTGCTGGCGCCGCCGGGCGATTCCACGGCGCTGGCGGTGGCGCTGCGGGCGCTCCAACACGATCCCGACCGACGGCGAACCTTGGGTCTGGCGGGCGCGGCGGCGTTGCGCGAACAGTTCGGAATCGAACCGGTTGCCGCAGCCGTGGCGGAGTTATACCGACGAGTACTCGCCGCCACGCGGTCAGCCGCCCCCGCTTCCACCTGAGGGAGAGGAGCCATGGAAGGGTGAAGACTGAAACACTGTCAGCACCCAGAACAGGAAGGCAGGCACAAACTCCAGAAACACCCGGTTGATACTGGTGTACTGCTCGGCCCAGCGCTGGGCGTCGGTCAGGAAGAACAGCAGAAACAGGGCCAGCAGGCTGGTGACGACAAAAACCAGTTCCGCCCGTTGCCAGCGCGCCGCGCCGCGCCTGAAAACCGAAACCGTCGCCACGCCCGCCGCCAACAGCATCAGATACCCGAGCAAATGCCAGTTCGCCAACAGCAGAAAATTCATCACCACCGGGTCCCAACCGCCGCGATAACCCAAGGCGAACCGGCCCAGATAGGGTACTTGGATCAATGCCGGCGTCAGCCGAAATACCCCCAACCCCGGAATCGTGAATCCCAGCCCACCCGCCAGCCACCAACCCAACCCCAAGGCCAGCCCCAGCCCCGTCAGCGCCAGCAGCCACCTGCCCCGCAGACGAGCCGCCAGCAGCGCCGGCAGGAACAACAGCAACCAGACCGTTCCCTCCAACTTGATCGAGGGACAGGCCAGCGCCAGCAGTAACGCTAATGCTCCCTGGCGACGGTCGCCATCCCGCGCCCAGTGGAAGAAGGCGATGGCCGCCAGACCGAACACCGTCGCCAGCCAGAGATCGGCGTAACCCGCCAGGGCGACATGGCTGTCCAGCAGCGGCAGCGACAGCAGCAACCAGGTAAATATCAGCGCTGTTAGAGGGGAAACCCCCCACAACCGCGCCTGGCCGTAGAACCCCAAACCCAAGGCCAGCGCCGCACCCAACCACGGCAAGTTGGCGGCGGTCTCGTTCCAAGCGCCAGAAGCCAGGGTCGGCCACAGCGCCAGCAACGGCACCGTGTACGGATAAGTCCAGGCATCGATGGTGTAAACCAACTCGTCGGTATCGGCCAGCCAACGCTGCGGGTCCACGAACGGCACCAATCGATGCCATTCCGACCACGCGCGCGGCCGCACCATCCAGGTGGTCCAGGCATCCCAGGGATACAGGGGTCGCCACCAGATCTCCTGCGCCAGGCTGGCCAGTCGCCACCCCAGCCAGAACAGCAGCAGGACAAACAGAACTTGCGACCACCGCACCCTCGTCTTCAGCCCCCCCCCTCCATGTACGAAGAAGGGGTTGGAGGGTGCGATTCGCCGCCACGCCAACCCGCCGCCCGACAGCGCCAGCAGCGCCATCATCAAAATCGGGCCGGCAAAACTCAGTGGCAACCCCACCGCCGCTTGCACGCGCAGCAGCACGGTCGCCGCCAGCAGGCCCAGCACGCCGCCATATCCCAGCACCAGGGGCCAAATCCCCGCCGGAGCATCGCGCCACAGCGCACGCAGCCAGAGCGCGCCCGCCAGCCAGGGCAGACCCAGCGCCAAACCAATCCGCCACTCTTCCATCGCCGCTCAGCCTCCGTCCACCCGGAACAGCGCGCCCGCCGACGCGGCGTATAGCATTTTCGCCGGCAACCGCCCGCCTCGCCATTCCAGCGCCCGCGCTTCGCGGTTGTAGCTCACGCCGCCACCCAGTGGCGACAGGATCAGCACATAATCGCCAGCACGCGCCTCGCCGGGATTCGGCACTCGCGAGAAACCGGCATAGCCGTTGTGCGGCAACACATGATAGCGGGCGCGACCGGCTTGGAACCCATGGGGATCGGCGCTGACGATGAACAGCCGGACCGGCTGTTCCGGCAAGTGCCGACGCACCTCCAACAGGAAGCGGTACAGGTTGCCATCCAGCGCCGCCAACCGCCGGTCCTCCTCGCTCTTGCCGGCGAAGCGTTCGACGGTCTGCTCGAGTCGCTGGTGCAAATCCCACTGCCAGCGCAGGTCCAGCACCAGCCAACCGAGTAGAAGCAGCGCGGCGTGGGGGATCCACTCCCACCGGCGCGATGGCTCGAACAGCGCGTACAGCACGCCGCTCAAACCGACCCACAGCGCCACCACCAGCACCGGCGGAAACAAGGCATCCAATGGCGCGCCCGCCGTGTAATTGATGGAACGCTGGCTCCAGCTCTCGAACGAGGTCCACTCTTCCCACGCCCAGTGCAGCAGGTCGCTGGTGGTGGGTGGCGCCGGCCACAGCTCCAGCCGGTCCAGCAGCAGTGGTTGCGGAAATGGCCCGGGCACGATCAACCCAAGGCCGGCGATCCGGCCTTGCCAGCGCGGTTCCGCGCGCAAATCCAGCTCGCCGACCCCATCCGGCCCGACCGGCGGCACGATCAGTTCCTGGGTCTGTTGCGGGTCGGCCAGCGTCACCCAGGCCAGCCGCAACGGGCGGTTCGGTTCGAGTCCGCGCACCCGCCATGTCAGACGGTTGTACAGCGCCGCTCGAGATCCGCGCCGCACCGGCGTTTGAACCGCCGCCACCCCTTCCGAACCCGGCTGGCGGATTTCCAATCCGGCCGGGGTCAGCGCGCCCTGACCCGCCACCAAACGGAGATCGGAACCCACCAGCACCACCGGCGGCGCCACCACCGAAAGGCCACCCATCTGATAAAACAGCAGCAGCGCCAGCACGCTCGCCAGAGCGCCACCCGTTACCGCCAGCAACCACACTCCATACGGCCGCAACCGGCGCGGCCAATCCCCGATTTCCTTCATTGAACCGATCCCTGTAACTCGACCTTGCAATACCGCTCCAGCGTCCAGGCCGGCCGATAACCCAATTCCCGTTCGATTCGAGCGGAACTGTAGCAGGCCCAACCCAGCAGTTTGTTCAGCGCGGTCCGCGCCCAGCGGTCGCGGCGACCGGCCAGCGACAACAGACCATCCGTCAGATCGGCCGCGCCATGAAGCACGCCGGCCGGCGCCGACCAGGCTGGCACGGATCGCCCCAGCGCCCGGCGAACCATCGCATATATCTCCCGGCCGGAATGGGTTTGTCCGTCGCTCACCAGATAGGTCCGGCCGGCGGCGGCGGGCTGCGCGGCGACCAGCAACATGGCTTGCGCCACATCGTCCACATGGACCAGCGAGCGGCGGTTGCCGGTTTCCGGTAGCGGCGGCAACCAGCCACGCCGCGCGACGGCGATCAAGCGCGCCAGATTGCCCTTCATCCCCGATCCATAAACCAGCACCGGTCGCAGATTGACCGCATGAAAGCCGCCTTCGTGGCCTGCCGCCAGCACCCGCTCCTCTGCGGCGCGCTTGGCCCGACCATAGGGGGTGTCCGCCGGTGCATCCCAGCTTTCGTCCACGCAGCGCGGACCGGGATCGCCCACCGCCTTGCAACTGCTGAGAAAGACGAAGCGCCCGACTCCGGTCGCCGCCGCCGCGTCGAGCAGGCGAAAGGTTCCCTCGGCGTTCACCGCCCAATGCCGGGCCGCGAAATCCGCAGTGTCCGCCGCGTCCGCATGGGCGAAACCGGCGACGTGCAACACGGTGTCGATCCCGACGCAAGCCCGCGCCAAGCTGGCGGCATCGCTCAGATCGCCGATCGCTTGCTCCACCTCATCTCGATCCTGGCAGGACCCATAGCTGACTTCCTGCGTCCTAACCAACACCCGCACACGCGCTCCCCGTTCGCTCAGTGCGCCGACCAAGCGGCGGCCGATGAAACCGGTTCCACCGGTCACCAGCACCGATCGTTCCCGGAAAAAATCCACCGCTACCACCCGCGCCAACCGTGCCGGTTGAAGAACTTCACCGCAGCCCGGAGAAACAGGCCGATATGGCGGATTCCCTTGCGGGCGGCATGACCGCCGAGATGGACGATGCGCACCGTCGGCACATGGATCAGCCGCGTCACCGTCGCCAGTCGCAGGCTCAAATCGAAATCCTCGAAATAGAGAAAATACTCCGGGCGGAAGCCTCCAACCTGCTCCAGCGCTGCCCGCCGGCACAGCATGAAACAGCCGCTAGCGATGGGCGGATCCCATAGCACGGCATCGCCGGCCTGATCGCGCAGTTCGTAACGATCCAGCCGGTTCTGAAAACGCCGCCGCAATCCGGCCGGGGCAAATCCGCGCAATGCCAGATCCAGCACGGTCGGATAACGCTTGCACAGATACTGCCGCCGGCCGTCTCCGTCCCAAGCCGCCGGCGCCACCAGCCCCACCTCGGGATGGGCGGCCAGAAACATCAAGCCCTCGCTCAGGGCATCTTCTTCCAGCAGCACGTCGGGATTGAGAATGAGGTGAAACTCGCCGGTCCCCTGATGAAACGCCAGGTTGTGTCCGGCCCCATAACCGACATTGCCCTGTCCGCTGAGCAATGCGACCGTTGCCGGCAAATCCGCCGCATCCAGCAATCGCCGCAAGGATTCGCGCCAATCGGCGCCGGGACCGTTATCGACCAGGATCAATTGCGCCCGATCCAGCAGCTTCCGTTCGCTCGCATGCCGCAGTGCCCGCCCCAGCTTTTCCAGCACCGTGGTCAGCACAGGCAAATCGGGCGCATGGGTGACGATGGCCACCGTCAGCGAGGGGGCCACTGGAAACCGTCGCGCCGCCAGTCGCGCCGTCAGCGCCGCCTGGGCCACCGCCGCCGCCTCGGAGGGTACAGAGACCTTCGTCTCGCCCGCGTCATCCACCAGCGCGGCGGTCACGATGAACTGATAAACCAGTGCCTCGGGCCGATCCAGCAAGGCGCGGATCACCTCGACCGGCAGCGTCTCGGCCCAGCCACCGTCGATCCACTGATCGACGAATTCGGACTGGTCCAGCTCCACGATCGTCGTTTCCAGCGCGACCGCCCGCAAACCGTGCTTCTCCAGCAAGCGGCGCAGAGAGTCGTGGGTGAAGAAACGCAGATGCGTGTCGTCGAGCAGTCCCTCGGGCCGGTAGCGGAAATCGCCGGCCAGCAGTTCGGCGATCAGACCGGCATAGGCCGCATTCGGCACCGACAACAGCACTCGTCCGTTCGGGGCCAGCAGGTCGGGCAGTTGCGCGAGAAGCGCGCCGGGCTGGCGCAGATGCTCCAAAATATCGGCGCAGAGGATGAAGTCGTAGCGCTGGCCGGCAAAACGCTCGATCAGCGCGATGCTTTCGAGGTCGGCGCATTCCAACTGGCGGTACCAGGGCGCCGCCTCCGCCACCGCTTCCGGGTTGTACTCAACCCCGTCCACCACGCAGCCGAGCGCCTCGGTCAGATAGCGACCCAGCACGCCCGGACCGGCGCCCAGATCCAGCACCCGGCTACCGGGTCGGATCTGGCGGGCGAGTCTGGCCAGCGAGTCCTGGCCGTCCGGGTTCAGGGCGCGATGATAAACATGATCGGTGGGAACGATAGCCATAGACTTCAAACCTGCTCAGCCACCGCCGCGCCGGCAGAGCGCCAGCAGGCCGTGGCTCATCGTGTGTCGCAACCCCCAAGCCGAAACTCGACGGTGGACCTGGATAACGCGCCGTTGCCGCCAGCAGCACGAAAGCCCGCACAGGGCATCCCGCTTGGCCCGTAGCAGCGGACCAGCCTGACCGCGCAACGCGTACCAAAGCACGGTGCCCAGATTCAGCAGCAGATGCTGCGGCAGATACAGCCAGAACAGGGGGCCGGGCATGTTTTTACAATACGTCCAGACCAGGTTGCGATGACCGTGATAGAGCGAAAACGGGCTGCGCCGGCCGGTCACCGCCGAACCGACATGCCGGACCACGGCATCCGCCACGTAGCGGCTGCAATAGCCGAGCAGGCGCAATCTAAATCCCAAATCGACATCCTCGAAATAACAGAAAAAATCTTCGTCGAAACCGCCCGCTTCGAGAAAAATATCGCGGCGATACAATGCCGCCGCCGCGCAAGGCGCAAAAATTTCTCCACTGGCGCTCGCGCCGACGGCCGTGGGCCGACCGTGATCGCGCCGCCAAGCCAAGCCGCTGACATGATAGACATCGCCGGTGCCATCGAGCCGGCTGGAGTCGCTGGCATCCACCAGCCGAGAGCCGAAACTGGCGCATTCGGGATGCTTGTCCGCCGCCGCCAGCAAGCGCTCCAGCCAGTCCGGCTGCGGAAAAGCATCGGGATTGAGCAGCGCCAACCATTCCACCTCACCCGCCCACCGTACCGCCAGATTGTTGGCGGCGGCAAAGCCCCGATTGCGGTTCGAGCGAATCCATTCCGCTTCGGGGTATTCGGACTCCAGCCAATCGGCGGAACTGTCGCTGCTGGCGTTGTCCACCACGATCACCCGTTCCGGGTGCCGGGTCTGGGCACGCAGGTGGCGCAAGCACTCCCCGAGCAGGTCTCCACTGTTGAAGTTGACGATAATCACCGCCACACCACCGACACTCAAATCCTGTCTCCTTGCTCCTGTCGTCTCCCTAGCGCGCCGCCCGGCTAATTTCCCGGCAGGCGGCAATCTCCTAGAATGCCGGCTCGAAGGCATCCGGCGGTGTACCCCGTTTCCCGGCGACGCAACCCCGACGGGGCGCTCACCATAGCCGTTCCATCCTGCCGAAATCAATCACCGCCCACGCGGCCCGCCGCCGGCCAAACCACCATCACCCCCCACCAACCCACATGCCCAGCAGAATCCGAATCCTGGCAGGAAAAAGTGCCCGCTTTCTCTATCGCCGGCTGCCGCTGCCGCTGCCGCTCCGGTGGCGCATCAAATCCTTTTTCTACCGGCATCTTGGCCTGTTTCTCAAAAACAGCGCCAACTACCGGCAATGGCTGATCCAGACCGGGGCTCTCCGACCGGATTCGGCGTGGTTCTCCGGTTCGGCAACGGTTCCACCGCAATCGATGCTGGATATCGACGAGGAAAACCTGGCTCCATCCAAGGCATCGGCGGACGAGCCGGTGCGCCTGATCGCTTTCTACCTGCCGCAATATCATCCGATCCCGGAAAACGACCGTTGGTGGGGCAAGGGCTTCACCGAATGGACCAACGTCACCAAGGCCACGCCCAATTTCGCCGGCCACCCCCAGCCGCGCCTGCCGGCCGATCTGGGATTTTACGACCTGCGGGTGCCCGAAGTTCGCGACGAGCAGGCCGCCTTGGCCCGACAATACGGGATTCATGGTTTCTGTTACTACTACTACTGGTTCGCCGGCAAACGGTTGCTGAACCGGCCTCTGGACGAAGTGGTGCACTCCGGTGATCCCGACTTCCCGTTCTGCGTCTGCTGGGCCAACGAGAATTGGAGCCGGCGCTGGGACGGTCTCCACGCCGACATTCTGATCGCCCAGCAACATTCCGACGAGGACGATCTGAACTTCATCAAAACCCTGGAGCCCGCCTTGCGCGACCGGCGCTACATCCGGGTCAACGACCGGCCGCTGCTGCTGGTCTACCGCATCGGCCTGCTGCCGGACCCAAGCCGCACTGCCGCGATCTGGCGGCGGTATAGTCGCGAGGCGGGTCTTGGCGATCTCTACCTGGCAGCGGTGCAAAGCTTTGGCGCCGCCGACGATCCGCGCGGTTTCGGCTTTGACGCCGCCGTCGAGTTCCCGCCGCACGCCATGGCGGTGCTGGCCGAACGACCGGCGCGGATGCTGAATCCCAACTTCCAGGGCATGTTCTACGACTATGCCGCCACCGCCGAGGTCTTCATGAACCGGCCGGCGGCGCCCTATCCCCTTTTCCGCACCGCCATGCCGTCCTGGGACAACACCGCCCGCCGGCAGGACGCCAGCGAGATTTTCCTGAACGCCACCCCGGAATATTACGAACGCTGGCTGCGGCAACTGGTGGAACGAACCCGCCGGAATCGCCCCGATCACGAACGCCTGGTGTTCATCAACGCCTGGAACGAATGGGCCGAAGGCAACTATTTGGAACCCGACCAACAATTCGGCCATCGCTATCTGGAAGCGACCCGCAATGCCATCGGGCGGTGATCATGGCGAGGGTGCGCCGTCACCCACCGACGCCAAGGATTGCTCCGACGCGGTGGAAATATCGTCGAGCAGTCTGCCCAGCCGTTCCAACCCTCGGGCGTAGGAAAAATTCTGCTCCATGAACTCCCGGCCGTTTGCGGACAGGCTATTCCACAACGCTTCGTTCTGATACGCCTCGATAACCGCGTCGGCAAAGCGCTCGGCATCGGCGCCGATCATGACGTTCGCCCGATCCGTAAGCCCCATGCCCTCGGCGGCGACCGGGGTGGCCACGCAGGGCACGCCATGGCTCAGGCTGGTGCCGATTTTGCCCTTGATGCCCGCCCCGTAGCGCAACGGCGCCACCGACAGGCGGCAACGGGCGAAGAGCGGCGCCAAATGCTCGACGTAGCCGACCACTTCCACGCCCGGCTCGCGCCCCAGTCCGGCGACATCATCGGACATATTGCTGCCGACGATCAGGAACCGCATTTCAGGGACCGCTTGCCGGATTCGCGGCCAGATCTCGGCCACAAAGTAATTGACGGCGTCGATGTTCGGGTCGAACAGGAAGCCGCCGATAAACACGATGTCGCGGCGCTGCTGGAAAGGCGCAGCCGAACCGTGAATTTCCCGCGCGTAGGGAATCGCCGCCACCCGAATATCCGGCCATTCGCGCCGCACGATCTCCCGTTCGGATTCGCTGATCACGATCGTCGCGTCGGACTGCCGCATCACCGCGTATTCCAGCGCCTTGGTCCGGCGGGCCTGTTTGGCGAGTTCGGTCGATTGCTCGACCTGCGCCTGCCGCTCCTCGCGGACAAAATGCAGATCGACCGTGTTGAAAATCACCCGGGCGTTCCGACAGAAACGCCGGACCGCCCCGATATGCTGCGCCGCATGATGCGCGCGCTCCAGCATGACCAGATCGTAGTAGGCGCCACACGTTTCCAGATGGGCGCTTAACGAGGATGTGTAAGGCTGGTAAAGGCACTCGACCCCGATGCGCTGGAGCGCTTCGGTATAACGGCCGGCATGGCGCAAGTCGTGCGGACAGAACACCACCTTAAAGCCGAGTGCCTGCATCATCCGAATATATTGCAGGGTATCGATGGAACCGGAATCCTTATCCGGCATGGGCGTCGTCACATCGACGATCAGCGCCCACCGACGGGCGACGCGCTCCCGCGCCAGCCAGGGATTGTCCTCGCGGGTTCCGTGCCCGGCCAGAACCTCTCGCCATTTGGCCAGAAACTTGGTTTGATTGACGAGCTGATAGGCTTTGACTCCCTGGCGGACATCGGTGCCGGAGGTCACGCCCTCGAAGTGAATCACCCTGGAAAAGGGTTGCAGCAACACCCGATAGCCCGCCTGCCGGACGGCGAAGGCGAGATCCGTGTCCTCGTAGTAAGCGGGCGCGAACCGGTCGTCGAACCCACCCAAAATCTCGAATAAAAGTCGCGGAATCATGAGGCTGGCTCCGGAGCAGTAGTCCACCTCTCGCAGGAAGGCGTACTCCGGCCGATTGGCGTCATCGTCGCGCCCGTAGTTCAAACCCGACCCATCGCTCCAGATCAGTCCGCCCGCTTCTTGCAGACGTCCGTCCGGATAAACCAGCTTCGATCCGACCAAACCCACATCGGCGTGGGCGGTGAACGTATCCAGCAACTCGTCCAGCCAACCGGGCAGCACCTCGGTATCGTTGTTGAGAAACAGGAGATAGTCGCCTCGAGCGTGCACAGTTGCCTTGTTGCAGCTCCGCAGAAAGCCCAGGTTCGTGTCGTTGTGGATCACGCGCATCCCACGCGCCAAGGCCAGCAACTCGGATGTGCGATCAGTGGAACAATCGTCCAGGACGATCACTTCGTAAGAAGCGCGGGGCTGGCTGCGCTGGATCGAGCGCAGGCAGTGCAGAGTATACGCAACTTGGTTGTGGACCGGCACGATGATCGACACTTGGGGAGCATCGACCTCAGGAAAGTTGATCGCGGCCGCGTCTTCCGGCGTTTCCACCGGCACCGGCGTGGCCAACGCGGCATGGAAAATCGGCGCCGCCAGCCCCTGAGTTTCCCGCCAGCGCCGATAGGCCGCCGTGTTCTGGAACAGCCGGGGAAACCGTTCGAAGGCACGATGCGCCAATTCGATTTTGCTGGTGCGGGCCAGCGGCATATGCCGGTACAGCCAACGGATTAATTGCTGGGTCAAAAGGGCTTGGGTCTCCACCGTGACAACCCGGTCAGGATCGGTTTACAGACTCGACCGCGCTATCATCCGCTTATGCTTCAATAACCGATTATCGTGATTGAATGGGTATTAGGCTTTCAACCGCCCCACCATTCTCCGCACGGCATGAGACAACACGCGCATGGGACCCATTAATTCCCAAGAGGTTGATTCGCGGATCATGGCGATTACTTGCAGGGCCTCTTGAGCACTGGATATGCGCGGTCTGCTCTCAGCCGGCAGCCCGCGCGAACGCAATATGGCGGATCGCAAGGGTCTGAGTAACCGCCATGAAGTTGAATCCCAGTATTCATCGACCAATGCCTGCCAGGTTTCTATTCCTCCGCCATAGCTTCCGGTTTGTTGTTCGGAATTTTGATTTGGATAGGCAAAAGCACGAAAGAAAAGACCGTAGGAAAAATGAATAAGATCCCGCATGACAACGGGTACGGTTTCCAGATACGGCCGAAGCGGGCGTATATGATTTTCATACCTCGGCGTGGTATTGACCATGCTATCCTCCGCCATCCGGTACCAGAACAGCGGCTCTGGAATGACCTGTAGACGATAGCCTTTCAGCACAGCGCGGGCAAAAAATTCCCAGTCTTCATGCCCGATTCCATAATCCTCGGTAAATCCTCCCAAAGCTTCGAATACATCACTGCGAATCAGGGCGTTGGCATCTCCGAAGCAATTTTTAAACATGCCCACGGCTGCTGCACCACCGATAGGTAACGACCGAGCGCCCGGAACTTGATAGCTACCTGGTTCGCCTTTACCCCGGAATGCGTCAATAAAGCAAGTCAGAATATCCGCGCCTGATGCCTGAGCTGCCTTAACGAATGTACTTAGCTCATGGGGTTTAGCGACGTTATCATCGTCCATAAAGACCAAGTATTCACCACGAGCATGACGGGTGGCAGTGTTACGTGCTGCGCCTAGATAGCGGTTTTTCTGGCGCACCAAGCGCCAACCGCGCATGGTAAAATCGGATTCAAGCGTGTTGAGATAATCCAGCGCATCGGGGTCAGTGCTGCCATCATCCACTAAAATGACTTCAAAATTCGGATAATCTTGAGCTTTAATTGATTTGAGAGCATAACTAAGGTACACAGGTCGGTTAAAGTGTGTCATGCATACACTAACAAGAGGAAACTTTGACACCTGATCATTTACTATGCTAAGAGGCTTTGGCACACAAATAGTATTATGCCATTTTAGCCAGTTATCTATATTCTCTTCCAATGGAACCACCGGCCGCGCTGGATTTATGCCTTCACGTAAGACCTTCTTGAACTTATCTGCCAATTCATCAGAACGGGTAGCAAATAAAACACACCGTCTATCCTCCGGAACAATTAGTTCCGAAGTACCACCTACATTACTAGCCAGGAAAGGTATACCTGTATACAGGCAAGCCTGCACTGCATATGGCGAACTTTCCAATAATGAAGGAATAACTGCTATCCGCAGATTTTTACTTAAATATTTAATAGCATTATGATGGTTTATATCTGTAATAAATTGCACTGGCCAAGGCCAATTAATCATCCGTTTTCGGAGATAGTTTTCACTTCCTTGGCCATTGATTGTCGCTATCTTACCCAGAAAGGTCACTTTGAAATCACATAACCCAGCCCTTTCCAATTTATCAATTGCATCACAAAAAAGCATTATACCTTTGCGCCATTCAAGCTGCCCAAAGAAAACCAGCTCATTTACCGCTAGTGGCTTAGCTGAATTGGCTCTAGGAGTACATTTATCTATATCAGTTAGATTAGGATGAATCCAGATTTGTTTGGGCAAGCGCCAGCCCTCACGTTTGATCCAATCAAGCAAGTAGCAATTCGGGCTTACAACAATATCTGCGAGCGCCACACTTTCTCGCTCCATAAAATCTAACTCAATGCTTTCAAGCGACTCTGTATATGTTTTGATGCCTGCTCTGTGCCAACTACTGGGATTATGTATACCAACACACATTATTGTATCTTTAAAATATAGCCCTTGTCGTTTAGCCAAAAAACTGAAAAAACCATGCCCTTTAGTCTCTGGAAAATGAATGAGATCAAAAGATTCTGTTTTCAGCCACTGATAAATGTTGTAAGACTGCTGTACTATTTGAGAACCGTAATAAGAGATTGAATTGTCCTGACACAGGACAATAAAGCGTATATTTTCTTGTCGGTAATACTGGCGCAAAAACCCGGTATCCAGTTTTTTTGACTGGCCACAAAACGTATAAAGTATAGTGACATGATGACCATTCCTGGCCAAGACTAAAGCTAGCGAGTGATAAGCTGTCCCAATACCATCGTCTTGGGCGGATTCCACAATAGCGGAGGTAGCGATACAGATGCGCAAAGCACGTCCTCGTTCCAAGCTTGATGGATGTACAGTCATACGGTCAACCGACCTATAAAAGTCTATTTTGAGTCAAGAGAAATCACTCGCCTAAAGTTGCTCTTTGTTTAGACATCAAGTAGAATTTTACCTTCCACTAATCATTAGATCCAATGAATAAATGGTTCTGATAAGAGCGAAACAGGAAAAGCTTATGCATTCTTTAATTAACCCTCCTATCATATCAATTATTATCCTAACAAAGAACGGAGGCAACCTTTTCCAAGCATGTCTAAATGCCATTTTTTCACAGGAAATAGATCTATCCTATGAGGTCGTTATAGTTGACTCCGGCTCTACTGATGATACTCTAAAATTTATTAGTGAATATCCAGTCCAGCTTTACAATATAGCCCCTGAAAATTTCAGCTTTGGTCCTACACGGGATTATGCTTTTTCCCAAGCCAGAGGTCAGTATCTAGTAACATTATCGCAAGACGTGGTGCCCGCAAATCGTAATTGGCTGGCGAAAATAACAGATCCATTAGTTTCCGATACCGCTGATGTTGTTCAGGGATTAACTATCGTTCCAAGAGATAGTGATGGTTATAATAGGGATATCTTTTTTTGGGAAAAGAATGGGTTATTTTATTTCACCAGTGAAGGAGATAAATTTATTAAAGATTTTGGAAACATTCCTCTTTCTTGCTGTAGTCTCGCCATCAAGAAGAAGGCGTGGGCAGAAACTGGTTTTGGTGATGTATTAATGAATGAAGATAAAGCTATCCAAAAAAAGTTAGTAGAAAAAAACTATAGAATAGCGTTTGCAAATGATTCTTTAGCGTTTCATGGACATAATTATACTTTAAAATCCTTAATAGATAGATGCGAGAATGAAGGTCTCGGCTGGAAATGTATAGGAGTATCATATTCATTTTCTCAAATGCTTAAGGATCTAATACCAGAAAAAAAACTTTATAATTTTTTTATAACAAATTTGCGGAATAAAGAAATCAATAGCACTGCGGAACTACTATTTTTATTTATTAGACCCCTCTTTGTATATAAGGGGAATCGATTTGGCAAAGCCTATAAAAAATAGGCCACACTGAAACTAACAGAAACGTCGATACTGCCGGCCTAGCCAACGCACTGGCCGAGTAAGCCACCAAGAATGAGAGGAATAAATTTCTTGCATTGCCCGCTCCAGATCCACAACCTGCTGCTGTAGCATACCAGAACGCCACCGCTGTTGCTCAATTTCCTGACACTGCCCGGCAATATGTTGATTCAAATCAGCCAGTGCCCGCTCCTTGTCCGCTAACGCCCGCTCCTTGTCCGCTAACGCCCGCTCCTTGTCCGCTAATAAATCCGCTAGTGCCTTTTTCTTTGCCAAGAGACCATCTTGCCAAGCCTTGACATCCGCTTCAATCAATATTCTGTCACTAGGCCATTCAATTAGATTCTTGAGTATCTCTATCAATCGACTGCGTCCAAAATTATCGATTATCGAATCTGTTAATTCACAATAAATATACTCTATCTTAAATATCTCATCGAATACCAAATAATTAAATACCCTAGTGAATACACAATTCTTAATGACCGACGTATACTGTTCCAAGTATGCATCACAAGCCATAGAACCAAAGAGAAACTCAGATTTTTCTACTGTATATCGTTTTCCATCTACAATATCAAGCAACAAGTCATTGACGGTTTTAGGTAGAGCATCCCATTCAATCAGGCGGGCACTTGGGTAACCACTCAATCGTTCGATAAAAGCGCCTAGCTTGGGTGCCACAATCGGCAATCCGGAATTCAACGCAGTACTTAAAGTATAGGAGTAAGTCTCTGGCCATTGCGCTGGAAAGTAGATAATATCTGCTTTTTCAGAAGCGATAAGTGCATGAAGATTGCAATCCAAATAAGGCCCACTGAACGTGAGCGGTAGGTCTAGTTCGCCATCACCCAATACACCTATAGGTAGTTTTTCATAATAGGAAAAACCCAGTACCCTAAAAGAAAGCGGCAGATTTCTCTCTCTAGCATCTCTCGCGCACGACTCCAACTGTAATACTCCTTTCGCGAGAGACATCATTCCCAATACTAACACCTTAATTGTATGAAGCTCTGGGTGGGGAAGGTAAGTGAAGCTCGCCTCAGGAATATACTTTCTAATGCGATTGATCGTATCCTGGGATGGACTGATTACCCGCTCCGCACCCACCAAGAGATTATGAAAATAGCTACGCCAAGCGATAATGTCGAGTTGCCATTGGGGAGGGCGTTCCTCCAGACATGTGTTACAACCACTCACGTCTGGTTCACCACAATAACGCCCATCAGGCAGTGTCAGGTTGAACTGTGGACAAATCGGGAAGTAATCATGTAGCGTATAATCGTAAGGCACTCGCAGTTTCTGTGGTAGCAAGGCTATTAAGGGATGGTGACCGATCAAATGATGAAAATGAACACGTATTATCGCCACTTGTTGGAGTAGTCTGACTAAATTTTCGAAAGTAACCGGTATCGCAAAATATAGTTTAAACTCTTCACCTCTTCTGGCCCATTCCAAAGTCACCTTATCCTCTGCATCCGGCCTCAGAATCAATATCTCAAATTGGGGTTCAAGCAAACGCACCAAATCCTGAACATGTTTTTCCGTGCCACCGCCAAGATGGTGGGTGACAAACAGCAAACAGGGTTTTCCAAACCGTATAAGCCGCGCCCAATCGACGCGCCTGCGTACCTGTCGTGCAGGATCAATCGCTACATGGGACGCGATCAATTGATCGTAAAAAGGATAAAGAATCCGTAGCCGCTTCATGGCGTTTCGAGCTAAAAACTGATGCTCCGATCCAAAGGATACCGCACCTTGGTGATAGACAAAGATATCGGCACAGAGCAGGTGTTTAAACCCAAGTTCGCTACCACGCAAACAAAAGTCATTTTCCTCGCCGTACCCGCGACCGAAACGCTGCACATCAAAGTAACCCACCTGCTCGATACAACGACGAGTGATATACATACAGAACCCAACCGCTGTAGGGATTTCCACATGACGTGCAGTATTTATCTCGGCAAATAATACATCCAATTCCGCTAGTTTATTTTCGGCGGGAAGAAACGAGTTGTTCTCGCAAAAACGCGGGTAGCTGCAAATAGTGGCATTGTTGGAAAACGGAGTCGCCGTGCCAATCATCGGATCGCTGCTCGCGTGGCGGCGCAAACGATCTAGCCAGTCGCCGTGTACCTCTGTATCACTGTTAAGCAGCACTACATCGCGGTCGGAATGCAACACAATGCCACGGTTGACAGCGTTGACGAAACCGGTATTGATCGGATTTTCCAACAGGGTGAAAGCGCCAGTTTCTGCCCGCTGCCACAGAAAAGCCGTTAGTTCCGGTTCCGGGCTGCAATCGTTAATGACTACAATCTCATAAGTGGTCTGCTGGGGAAACGCCAATACGCTCTCCAGGCAGCGCCGGGTTTCATCTAACCCACGGTAAACCGGGATGATCACGTCGACCACGGGCGCACTGCCCGTAGCAGACTCAATATCGGTGGTCACGCAAACCGCTCCCGAACCGGTTCCGAGACATCATCGGGGGTAATGCACAATTCGATATCCAGCATCGGAATACCCATCAGCCCTTGATGAACGCTGCTGGTATGTGACTTAAAAATCAACATATCATTACACCAACAATGAATAATGTGCTCCTGCTGAGTACCGGAAGCCGCCGCGATATCCACAGCGTACTCTCCAACCGATAGCACCGGCATGTAGAAGGTAAAGCGCGCGATCAAGTGTTGACCAGCAACCATGCGCTGAGGATCGGCGGCATAAGTCAGATAGGTATTATCTCCGAACAGATTTTGACCAAGCCGATCCTTAATAAAAAAACCGATAATCGGGCTGTCCAGATCGACCAGAACCCGCGCCTTTACAATTAGGGTAACCAGCTCACCACCAACGATCCAGTGCAGCGCATAGCCCTGCTCGTCTTCAAAATAAACGTCTTCGATCCGAATTGCCCTAGTGCCGTAACCCTCAACTTCGTGGCAAAACTCGAACAACTCCAGATCGTTGCGAAATCGGGTCTGGTTCAGAAACGCCAGCCGCTGGTCCACTCGCTCCACCCGAGCGCACGGATCACCCGCGATGACAGGGGGTTGCCGTGATGGCATGACCGGGATGCCCATGTGCTGAGATTCGCGCAAGGTCGCCAGGTAGTGCTCGCAAACCTCCTTGGCCGGACCCGACTCACGCATTTGACCGTGTTCCAGCCACAACACATGATCGCAGAGATTAACCACCGCTGCAGTATCGTGACTGACAAAAAACAGCGTGCCGTGCTCCTGAAACTTGCGGAGAAAGCGCATGCATTTCTGCACGAAAAACATGTCACCGACCGCCAACGCCTCGTCAATAACCAGGATATCGGCACGGACATGAGCGGCAACGGCAAAGGCCAACCGTACCGCCATGCCGCTGGAATAGGTCTTAACCGGCTGATCGATAAATTCGCCAATATCGGCAAAAGCCAGAATCTCGGGCAGGTAGCGTTCGATTTCCGCGTCATTGAGGCCGAGAATCGCGGCGTTGAGATAAACATTCTCGCGACCGGTAAACTCTGGATTAAAACCGGTGCCCAGCTCCAGCAGCGCCGCCACCCGACCCCGCACTTCCAATACCCCCGTGGTCGGAGCCAGTGTACCGCAGAGCATTTTGAGCAAAGTCGATTTACCGGATCCGTTCCGACCAATCACTCCGAACGTCTGACCGTGCTGAACCGTGAACGACACGTTCCGCAGGGCCCAGAATTCGCGGTAGTAGCAGCGTCGGCCACGCCATAACATCTGCTTCAAGCGATCCTGCGGCCGTTCGTAGATCTGATAGCATTTTCCCATCTCGCGCACTTCGATCACGGCTTGCTCGTCAGTCAATCGGTCGATGGCAGGTTCAGAGGACATCGGCGAATCCCTTGCGCGTCCGAGCGAACCAATAGGCACCCAGCAGTGCCACCAACAATCCCATGCCCAGACACAATAGATAGTGTTCCCAAACCGGCGATTGGCCAAACAGAATAATTCCCCGAGTCTGCTCGATCACCAGCGCCAGTGGATTAAATTGGAACCAGTATCGGGCGGATGCCGGTAGGGCGCTGATCGGATAAAACACCGGACTCATAAACATCAGCAACTGCACCAACGGCACGATCAGCTGCTGGATATCACGGATGTACACCCCTAAAGCAGCCAAAAACCAGCTCAGCCCCAGCGCAAGCAACAACAGTGGCAGCATCATGACCGGCAATAGCAAAGCTGTCCAAGCCAAGCCATTACCCAAAACCTCTTGCAGCGATAGAATCACAAACAGTGTGACGGTTAGCGTCAATAGGGCGGAGGTAACCATCACCACTGGCAGCATCTCCAGTGGAAAAATAACATTTTTGACGTAATTCTGGTGCGCCAAAATAAGGCCAGGGGCGCGACTGAGGCATTCCGCCAAAAAGTTGTAAAGGGCCATGCCGACGAACAGAATCAATGCCAATTCACTCAACGAACTACTGCTATGATCACCCCAACGCATCTTAAAGATCACGCCGAAAAAGAAGGTAAACACCAGCAGTGACAATAGTGGCAGCAGTAGCGACCAGAACAGTCCCAGATAGGAGCCCTGGTAACGCTCGGCAAAATCCCGCTTCAACAGTTTCAAAAACAATTGACGCTGCAACCAGGACTCATGGAGAACCCGGTAAAGTAGCCGATCCTGCCCAAGTCTAGGTTTTGAATTCGCCGGAGAAATCAAATTGAAAATCGACACGTCTTCAGCCAACTGCGAGTTAAGAACCACACGCCCGGAATCATGCGCTTCCACGATTCACGGCGGGCAACGCCGGTACATGCAGCGGAGCAGGCGACAGTCCTCGCACATGGCGGTCCCACATCAATTCATAGGCTCGTTCGAGATGCCGGACAAAGCGTTCGGTATCGAACAGCGGGGTTCGCAAGTGATTGTACGCCAGCTTGTCCCGCAGCAGCGTCAGATCCGCCGGTCGGGTCGCCAACCACACCGCCCGTTCCTCGTATTCTTCCAGTGAATGGGTGATCAGTTCCGGCATTTCCACCGCCTGCAACACGCTGGCGGCCACCCGCGCCTGGAAGGTCTCGCCCATGCAGGTCAGTACCGGTAATCCAGCCCACAGAGCATCGCTCGCCGTCGTGTGAGCACCATAAATACGCGTATCCAGGAATAGATCAGCCAGCCGGTGGCGTTCGAGATGGCGATCTTTGGGCAAGCGCTTGGCAAACACCAGCCGCTCGCCAGTAACCCCGCAGGCAGCGGCGGTCGCCCGCAGATTATCCTGGGCCTCTTGGTCCTCGGAGTACAGCCACAACACCGAGCCGGGCACGCGACGGAGGATGCACATCCAGACCGAGAACAGGACCGGATCGAGTTTCTGAATCTGGTTAAAACAGCAGAAAACGAAACTTTGTTCGGGCAAATCCTGGTCTACTCGCCGGATACCGGTCTCGGCGATCTCCTGCCAGCGGTCGTTGACTTGGTAGCATTCGGGCAGATAAACCGGATTTTCATTGAAATAGCACTGCGACTCTTCCGGCAGCACAATGGGATCGGCAATGATGTAGGGCATGAAGGGTGCACCCATGGTACCGGGATATCCCAGATAGCTGACTTGCACGGGAGCCGGTTGCAAGGCGAAGACTTCCGAGCGAGCGTAAGCCGTATAGCCCATCAAATCGATCAGAATATGAATGCCATCGACATGGATACGCCCCGCGATATCGGCATTGCTCGCACCTGCCAAGTCCACGAACCGATCTGCATCCGCCTTGATACGCCGGTAATAATCACTCCCGTCATCGCCGCAGAGCGCGTAAATGCAAGTCTCAAAACGCTCCCGGTCGTGCAACCGGAACAGACCGCGCATCAGATGGGCGGTGGGATGGTTGCGAAAATCCGCCGATACGTAGCCGATCCTGAGTCGCTCGGCAGCCACCAGCGGATGGGAGAACGCCAGTTGCTGGCGCGCGGCCATCATGCCCTCAGCCAGAAATTCGCCGCGGCTGCGGGCGATAGCTGCTGTCAGTTCGGGTGAAAGCGGCAAGAGTAATGACTTAAACGGTGGGATCGGGGTGGGTTGTCCCGCAGCGAGCATTTGCGTGATCAGATCCCGTGCCCGATCGACGGTCGCTTCATATTCCCGCCAGTCACCCCGATCCAAGCGCTTTAACTTAAAGGCCAGATATTCAGCACACGGCTCCGGATCGGACATCCGTGCATCCGGCGGCCTGCCATAAACCTCATGGCGTCCCCGAAAGGCCCGGAAAGCGTCCTTGTCCAGCTCGCGGGCCGTCGCAAAAGCTTGCCGCGCCTCTTCAAACCGCTCTAATCCCGCCAAGGCCCCCGCCTGATTGGCATAGATCTGCCAATCGCGCATGCCCCGCCCCAGTAATTCCCGCGCGGCCACCAGCGCTTCGGAAAAACGGTGCAAGCCGTTCAAGGCCGCGATCCGATTGATGGCGGCCTGGTTCTGATGCGGTTCCAGCGCCAAGGCGCTCTCGACCGCAACCAAGGCCTCGGCGTAACGCTCGGCTGCCAGCAGAATGGCCGACTTGGCCGTCCAAAGCGAGGCATTCGTCGGGTGCTCGGCGAGCGCCTGCTCGATCAAAGTCCGGCCAGCATCCCACTCGTTGCGACCGAACAGAATCTCTGTCTTAAGCGATACCGCCTCGGGCGGGTGAGGCGTGGTCGCCAGCACGGCATCCAGAGCAGATTCCGCCTCGGAAAAGCGCCGCAAACCCATCAGGGCTCTCGCCACGGCCAACTTCAGCAGCGGACGATCGGGGTATCGGGAGAGCGCCTTGTGCCCTTCCGCCAGCGCCTCCGCGAAGCGGCCCAAACCCAGCAGCGCCTGCGCCCTGATTTCCAGGGCATCGGGATTGAAGGTATCGAAGGTCGATACGGTCAGCAAAGTCGCCAAGCAGGACTCGTAGTCCCGCAGTGCCAGCAAGGCAACGGCTTTATTGATCAAGCCCTTGATATGACGCGGCTTCAGCTGCAGCAAGCGATCCACGGCCGCCAGCGCTTCTCGAGGTTTGCGCAGACTCAACAATGCCGCAGTACGATTGAGCAGGGCAATGATCGCATCCGGCTGAATCCGCAAGGCGGCATCGGCCGCATGGATGGCTTCCTCGGGGCGATCCAGCGCAATCAACACCGAACTGCGGTTCATCAGCGCATTAGCATGATCGGGCGTAGAGACCAACAGCCGATCAAATACTTCCAACGCCGCCAGCGACTGCCCCATGCCATGCAGCGCCACTCCGCGATTCAACTGTGCGGTGCTATTGGCTGGATCGTTCCGCAGAACCCGTTCCGTCAGCGGCAGGACTTCGGCGTAACGCTGCTGGCCAAGCAGCGCGCCCGCCTTACTGTTGAGTGCCTGAAAGTGATCCGGCGCGAGGGTCAGCGCGGCATCGGCCGCCTGGATAGCCTCCGCGTAGTGCCCCATCTGGCTTGCCGCCGCCGCCCCGATCAGATACGGTTGCACTTGTCGTGAATTCAAGCTTAGAGCCTTGGCGACAGCCTGCCTGCATTCTGGAAAACGCCGCAGCCGCAGACAGCTCACCGCCAAACCGGACCATGCTCCAGCATCCTCGGGATTTTCCTGGCAGATCCGGGCGTAGAGTCCGTGCGCCTCTTCATGGCGGTGCTGGTCCAACAGCGCGCTCGCCTGATCGAGCGTAACCTGAATCTTGCTTTGTTTATCCATCATCACTCTTGATCGCATCCCGAACGCTCAAGAATTTTTTTCTTCCTGAGTGTGAGGCTTAGGGGTTTGGTGGTACCACTCGCCATCAATCAAAACCCATTCCTCGGTGAGAGTCTGCTGGGTCCATCCGAATGCCCCAACCTCGATTTTACCCTGGAGCTTGACCGAGGCCCGCTCACCCTCCACCGTCGTTTCCAGAATCTGGACCTCGCGAACCGGCAGTCCGCCGAGTTGCCGGTACTGATCGGGCGTCAGCCAGCCACCGGGTCGGGCCGCCGCCTCTAGGCTGTACACGGTCTGGAAGTCATTGACTGAACGGGCGGTCCAGTAACGCTGGACTCTATGCTCCAGCGATTCGCCCACTTGAACCTGAGCCGGATTCGCCCGTTCCAGCTTTTTCTCATCAACGACGACCCCAAATTCATGGGCCAATGTTTTTAGATAGCGATCCCGCGCCTGGCGTTGCTGTTCCGCCTGCCATTGCGCCGCGACCTTGACGCGCATCGTCTCAAAAGCGGCGATCAAAGGCGCCCGCCAGTCAGTCATCAACAATAGTTCATAACCCACTGGCGACTGCACGATGCCGGTACGCTGGCCGGGTTGCAGACCGCGCACGGCATCCCGCAACCAGGGCTCGGCGTTGCGGGCGACAAAACCCCGCTCTGGCCCAGTATCGCGGGCGCGCGGGTTTTCGGTCAATTCCGCTGCGACCTTGCTAAAACCTTCCCCGGTTTCGAGCCGCCGCATGGCCTGTTCGGCGCGTTGCCGAGCCGTAGGGCCTCCCGTCTGATCGCGGTCGTTGCGGAACTGGATTTGTACCAGTCGAACCAGTTCGGGGATACCGAACTGCTCCCGGTTCGCATCGTAATACGCGCGCAGCACGGTCTCGTCCGGCGGTGGCGGCACCGGAAAATATCGATCCCCCAGCAACCGCAAGCCGGTAGCGTATTCTTCCTGCGACATCGCTTTTGAAGGCAGATTTTCTCGCTCGACCGCTTTCTTGAGCAATTCCTCCTCGATCATGAGCCGTAAAACCCGGATTTGACCCGCCTGGGTTTGCAGTTCCTGACCCAATCCACTTTGCAAGCCGAAATCTTGCAGATCTTTAATCGTGATCGCATGATCGCCCACGCGAGCCAAAACATGGGCAGGATCAACCGTCAGCGCAATATTACGCTTGATGGCCGAAACCGGATCTGTACGATCATCCTCTCGTTCTACCGTCTGACTAGGCGCAACCTCGGCGGCGGATTTCGGATTCCTCAAATTGGTCGCTGCCTGCCAGAGCGGTCCATATAAAATCCGCAGCGAATCCTCAGTCTTGTTCAACACGACGATCAAGTCGGATTCCCCGTCACCGTCTACATCCTGAAGCATCAATTGGTTGACGCTGCTACCCAGCGGTATCTCGACCGTTTCATATCGGTAGGGATTGCCGGTCTCGATTCGGAACAACACCAGCGACTGCTCGGTGTCGGTCGCCAGCAACCAGCTTCCATCCTTGATCTTGGCTATCGCCAACAAGGCAGGCCCCCAAGCTTGACCGGGAACCAGCAGTTCTGGCCCCGGCGTGAAATGGCCCTTGCCATCGTTTAAAAGCACCGCGATCCGGCGTTCCGATTCCAAAGGCAGCAGAATATCGAGCGCCCCATCGCCATTCAAATCCGCTACCACCACATGACGGGGCGCACCGACCGGCGCCGTCCAGATCGCCACTGGTTCAGGGGGCTGGCCGTCCTTGGGATAATCGACCCGCCACAAGGTCCGCGAACGCCGGGTGGTATAGAGCAACTCAACAATGCCATCGCCATCGATATCTGCGGCGGTCACCGCACCAGGGACGCTGTGCTGCGGCACACCCAAGGTGTATTCCGCATCCACCTGTGCGGAGTCGGCCTGAAAATTTCTTAGCAACATCCAAGCAGGCCCTTGATAGGGCATCACAGCCAGTGCCGTACCCCAATTCGGCCAGGAGAACGCCGTGGTCGTAAACGATCCGTCGCCCTGAGGACGGTTCGCGATCTCTCGCAATCCTCTCTCGCCGTCCGGCGCCAACACTTTCAACTGTTCTTCGCCTTCGGCGTTCAGTAGATAGCGATGCGCGTTCCCAGGTAGACGAGTCAACTCGTTGGCATGAAACCCCAGCACCTTTGCGGCGGGCCCGGCTTCGAACTGGCGCGGCGCCTTCTGGTAAAGCACCTGTGCTGTTTCCGCGCCGCGATCAGTCACAATCAAGTCGCTACGGCCATCCTCATCCACATCGTCCACCACCACGGCGAACGCCCCCCCGGTGAAGGGCAAGAGCTGAAGTATTGGTGATGGCATCGCCGGTTCCATCGCTCGTGGCGACTGGACCACCAGCAACAACCCTCCAACCAACATTAGGGAACACGAGGATCGCACAAAACCGGGGGTTTTTCGCATGACTTTACTCTCGGGTTTAATCAACACCCTTGGATACCGACAACGACACAGAATTCCTTCCCTCAAAAAGAAACGGCGCCTTTCGCAAGGCACCGTTTAGGAAAGCTAACTTCAGATCGGATCAGAGCTGATTAGAACTCCGCACCCTCGGTCGCCATTTCGGTTTGGAGCTGTGCGGCATTGCTACCCGCGCCCAAGCCGAGCATATTGAAGACCACGCCCGAGGAAGTCCACTCGATGGTGCTCTTGTACTCAGGCACACCGAAGCGGATGATGCCGGTATTCACGACCGTGTCGCCTGTATAAACTTCTTTCTCCGAATGAATCATGCCCGGAAACGCCGGGACCGCCGGCGTGCTGACTATGACATTCAATTCGTTCGGCAGCGTCACCGAGAACGACCGCTTGTAGACCTGCTCGCTATCGTAGGTTTCACCAGACGAGCTGCGCGTCGCGTTGGTGTTGAACCAGAACACCATTTCGTTCTTGGTCGCCAACGCCGGATCCAGGAAGTAGCGAAGGTAGATGTCGCGCACAAAGTTGGAGTAGGGATTGGTGAAATCGATACCACTGATCAGACGGTCGGTGTGCGGATAACCGTCACTTCCCTTGGTCACGTTCAACCACTGAGTGCTCGGCCCCTGAGGTTCCCGACAATCGCCGCCGGGCACCGCAACCGGGGAATTGTAGGTGCAAACCGGGTTGGACAACACGGGAATAAACGCCTGGGAAGCCCAGTCGCCGACGATTTGATAGGCATGACCGTAGAGCGCGAACTTGGGCATGCCGACGACGTACGGGAGGTTACCGAGCTGCTCGGAATCGAAGGTATTGTCGACGAACAGCATGTAGCCTTCCACGCCGTCCAGCGCCTTCTGGGTGTTTGGATCGCCGGTTACGATGTTACACCAGTCGACCCGCACAAAGTCGTTGTCGGTGACCGGAATAACGCCATCCAGCACATGCTGGCTCTTGTTGTTATAGAAATACCAATGCACCAAACCCTTACTACCGCCACCAGGCGAGGTGACCCGCGCGGGTAAGGTCGGCACCGATTGACCTATAACATTCGCCAAAACAGCCGGCGCGGGCTGATAGTAGCCTTTACTATTAACCAAGCCGATCCGGCTTTTCCAGAACGTGATCAGGCCGATCAAGGTATTTTGGCGACCCCCGGGGACCGCAGTGTTGCAAACCACGCGCGGCACCAGCAGAAAATCGCCAGGAGTCGACAGTTGCACTGTCGCATAACTGGCGGATGAAGCCAGCAGGGCACCGGCGACTGCCGCAGCGGCACCAACCTTTTTAAATTCACGCACCATTTTGAGGCTCCTTAACAAGTAGCAAGGGAGAAGCATCATTCAAGAGAAGTCTCAACGACAGAGTAAACTGTACGTTGAAAACATGGATAAGTCAACCAAACAACACGTGCTGGCAAAAAAACAACAATCCTTTGTTCATGCCACCACAAACCCCTATTAGTTATGGACTATAAGTGTAGCGCACGGCCCTGTCAACCATACAACAAGCTATACCAAAAAAACAACAAAACTTTCAGCCTATCCCCGTACCCACCACAAGAACCCTCACGGCAGCAGGACTCAGCCTGCGGGTTGCTGGATCAAGGGCGCAACCTCCTGCATCTTGCGCTTGATCTCCTCGGTCACCTGATCGGCGTCCTGGCTATTCTCGACCACTCGTGGGGTGATCAACACGATCAGCTCGGTACGGTCTACCTGTTCTTCGGTGTTGCCGAACAGCGCGCCCAACACCGGAATTTTGTACAGTATCGGAAAGCCGCTCTGTCCTTCGGAACGGTTGTCGCGGATCAACCCCCCCAGCACCAGCGTCTGTCCGCTCTTGACCACCACCTTGCTGGTCACGCTACGCTGCAAAAATGAGCGCGACGAGATAGATTGGCTGCTGCTCTGGGTGGTTTCCACCAACGGCCCCAAGTCGATCACTTCCTGCTTGATTTCCATGTTCACCATGCCGCCCGAATTGACCCGGGGCAATACCTCCAACAATACACCGGTATCTTTATATTCTACCCCACCCGAGGTGGTCACGTTATTCGTGGTGGTCGTGCCGGATGGAATCGGTTGCTGGGTACCCACCCGGATCACCGCCTGCTGGTTGTCCACCACCATCACATGGGGCGATGACAGCACCTTGACCTTGGAATCGCTGGCCAAGGTATTCAGCAGAGCACGCACTAGCCCGGCGCTATCGGTGATCGCATAGGAAAAAGCGCCGGCTGACCGACCCGCAAGCACATCGTTGACGGTAAGGTTGTCCGCGTTGATCCCGAGCGAACCCGTGCCTGTATGACTACTGCCCACGTCATTGGTAAAAAACCATTGCAGGCCGTACTGTAACTTGCCGGTCAGGGTCACCTCGGCGATGGTGGCCTCGATCAGGACCTGACGGGGCGTGACATCCAGCTTTTGTAGTGTGTTAATGATCCGCTCGTAATTCTGATTGGTGGCCCAGATCAACAGCGAATTATTTTCGGTATCGGCGACGATACGAACTTCTTCCATGCCCGCGCTGGGCCCGCCGGATCCGATGGCGCTGCCTCCAGCCCCAGTCCCTGCCGTACCACCGGAGCGTCCACCCGCGCGATTGCCAACTGATGGCGTGGCCCCCCCCAGCCCGGATGTCCCTACACCCGAGGCACCCGAAGCACCAAGCCCGGAGGAGGACGAACCGGACAGCGTCGACTTGCCGCTTCCCCCGCCCAAACCAGAACTCGAACCGCCTGCCAAGCCCGATCCGCTGGACAGTTGCGCCGATTTCAGACCTGGCGCCAGTTCGCCCCCCCGGCTTGCGCCCCCACCACTACCAAGGTTGAATAGGCCATTGAGCAATTCGGCTACGTAGTCAGCCCGGCTGTTCTGCACTTGATAGACATACAGCCGTTCGCCACCGATGCCATCCAGCCGCTCGATCCAGATGGCCGCTTCCTTGAGGTATTCCAACTGCGGCGTGATCACCAGCACCGCATTCAGCTTGCTAAGCGGCACGAATTTAAGCATCCCCGCAATCGGCGTTCCGGAACCTTCGCCCAAAAATTGATTCAATTCTCCGGCCAAGGCCTGACTGTCCACATTGCGCAGCCGAAACATACCGATCGACATACCCTTGAGCCAATTCACATCGAAAGTATCGATGGTGCTTTGCGCGTTGGCCAACTCTTGTGGGGTACCAGCCAAAATCAGCAGGTTACGAATTGGATCCGCCCGGAGAATGCCCCCTTCGGGCAGAAATGGCGTAATGATCGTTTGCATCTCGGTGGCACTCACATAGCGCAAGGGCACGATCCTTACACCATAACCCGAGCCACCCTGCCCCGAGCGTGGAGTCAAAATCCCTTTCTGCACGGCGCCCGCAGCCGGAATGATCCGGTACACCCCGCCTTCGCGAACCAGAACCGCGTTGTTGGCCCGCAGCAATGTCTCCAGCGTCGGCAACAACTGATCCCGTGCGAGCGGTCGGCCGGTTTGCACGGTCACCTCGCCCTGCACTTGCGGGTCGATCGTATAGTTTTCCTTGAGGGTGTCGAAAACCACCTTGATCACATCGCGGATATCGGCCCCTTCGAAATTGAGAGTAACTTCGCCGGCTGCGGTGCGCGTCACGGAGGTCGGCTTGGCGGCGATCTTCCCGTCGATGAAGTTGCCCGTGCCCGGCAGGATCATCGTGGTTCTGGGAGACGGTGCGGTGCCGGACTGGCCGATGTCGGCCGATCGAGGGGGGGATAGCGGCGCCGAGGTGATCCGGGGTGCTTCACCGGTAGCGGGGGCGGCGGGCATCCCCGTATCCTGAACGTTCTGGTCGGCAGGTACCGTCGTGCACGCACCGAGCAGCAACACCAGCAACGCGCCGGCTGGTGTAAAAAAAGCCTTTTTCATGAAAATATAGCCTTTATCCATCAGGTTGTGGCGGCGTGGGAACAACCGACGGCGGAAGCGCGTCGGGCTTTGGCGTAACCACGGGCTGACTGACCGGTTGTACATCCCGGCCACGCCTCGCGCCAGCCCGTTGGGCGTGCGGCCCAAGCGATTTTTGCGGGCGCACCAACGGCAATTCCTGGGTCGATTGGCCCTTACGCAGCACGACTCGGTCGGGGAAAATCGCTTCCAGTAGCCACTCGCCTACTTTTTCTCCCAAGCCAATCCGTACCGTTTTGGCATTGGGCTCCTCGGGTCGCAATAAAGCCTTCTTTGCGCTGGACGTGATCATCACCCCCAGCAACGTCAGTTTCTGTTCCGTCTTCGGGGGAGCAGGCGGTCTTTCTGGTGGCGCTTCATCAGGAGGCGGAGGAGGTTCCGGTTGGCGGGTGGAAATAAACAGCGGATGCAGAACGATCTCGCCATACCGATCCAGCGGCGGTAGTTGAAACGGCCGCATTGGTTCCACTGCCGGCAGTTCGAGGATGCGGTTGGCACCGACTGCCGCCGGAGGGCGCGGCGGGTGCGCCAGTTGCCAGTACGCGGCAACGGCGGCAACCCCTCCAACCAGCAGCCACAACAACAGTCCGGCGCTTCTGGCCATCATTTAACCGCCTTCCTTGCGCAGGTATCCCGAGACTTCAAATTGAACGGTCAACTGCACCCGGCTATAGCTCGCTAACCGACCGTTGGGCAGGCGCTGGCGAATTTCCCGCACCGATACGTCCAAATTATCGACGAACAGCAATGGCGTCTGCGATTCAAGGTCGTACAGAATTTTCTGCAAGCTCTCGGTATCTCCACTCACGGTCGCGTTAACACCCACCTTCATGGCGTTCCCTTCCTCGACTGGTGGCAACGCCTGGGTACTGTGCAGGGTACCGCCAGCCGCTTCGACGGCGGCCTTGACGCGCTGCTGTAAACCGGCGGCGGCCAGCGGAGGCGCGGATTGCGGCAGGTACTGGGCGCTTATATTGCGGTCCTGTTGGATGCTGGCGATCACCTGCTGGATCGGTTCGCGGCTAGCAGCCATCCGTTCGAGTTGCCCCAATCGGCCCTGCTGCTGTTCCAGACGCTCTTGATAGAAACGGTAGCGGGCAATCAGTATCTGGTCCACCAGCAGGTAGAAGGCGCCAGCCATAACCAGCAATAGCAGCGCTAGCGCACCCAGACGCTGCCCCCAACCCGGCGAGGTTGCGGCAGTCATCGCGGTTCCCTACCAATATGCGCACCCAGCAAGAAACGTTCCTTGCCAGTCCTCGGATCCGTGGTGACCGGCGACAGAAATCCAGCGCCGTCCAGCAAATCCGAGGCCTCGATAATGCCGACCAACGCCGATGCCCTAGCGGACTGACCGCTGATTTGCAAGCTATCCCCCTTGATCTGCAACCGTTCCACCCAAGTGTCCGGCGGCAGAATCAGGGTCAATTCCCGCAGCAGATCCACCCGGGGTGGAGCCGCTTTTTTCTTTTCCGCCAGCATGTTGGACGTTTGCAAGGTCCGATCTAATTGGTTCCGCAGGGCCAGCGACTGATCCGCCGCCGCCCGGAGCCGGTCGCTCCTGGCGTTCGCATCGAGCAACAGCGCACGCTGCTGCCAGATCGGCAGCAGCGATGCCACCACGACCAGCAGCAGGCTAGCGACGATCACCATCGCCCGCAACCGCTGCCCCCAAAGACCGCGGCGCACCCGCTGCTCCGGCGGCAACAGATTGAGATCGGAACCAGCCCCGGCCACGTCCAGCACATCCGGCGATAACCCTTGCTGCCGCAACTGGAACAGCACTGGATCCACCGCAACCCGCGGCAACGCGGTCAACTCAACCCGCAGACGACGCTGTTCGGGCTGACGCTGCAACACGCGGGCATGGTAATACACCTGATCGGCGACAAACGGCGTCAGGCGATCCATCTCAAATCCCGCCACCTGGCGCAAGTTCTTCTCTGCGGCTAAAGGCAACGGCAGGGTCCGCACCAGCGCCTGGCCGGCTGGAAAGCGCAGCACCAATTGTCTGGCTTTTTCCGTTCTGAACCATCTCGCCACAACCTGATAATCAGGCGACGTGCGGTCCAACCTCTCCAATTCCTGGTCCTGGCCGGCTTCCTCGCGCAACAGCACGCACTCGCCTTCATCCACCGCGATGACCAGCCGCCGCGACGAACCGATCAGCCAGCGACGGATGCCGGCGGGCAACCAGGCCAGCAGGCCATCCCGCCACCAGCGCCAGACCGCATTCCAGATCCAGCGGGGATTGACTGTCAAAGCCTGCAAACGTGATGAACCCAGCGACAAAGCCATGCGCGAGCGCCGATCCTCCGGTCTAAGGGGCTGCATACAATACAACTTTATGATTCATACTGAGATATCTTCAGCGCCCCGCGCGCCGCGCCAGCACTCGCGGGTTCTGGCCGGCCGCTACTTCCCGCCCATCGATGACGGCCTGCATGGTCGCGGATGTTCCGGTCTCCGTCTCCGCCGCGACGGTAATATGATAAACATTCGCGCGGCTTGGAGAAAAAAAGGATTGACCGTCACCGGATTGCAGCGGCGGCGGGGGCGATCCCTCGGTGGTGGCGCGCGCGCGCGCTTCCAAATAATCGACCACGGTCCGCTCGTCCAAACCCAGGGCTCGCAGCAATCGGGCGGGCGCCAGTTCCGGATTGACGCCGGAGTGGTAGGAAAACACCGTCCCCACATCGGCAATCCGTTCATACAATTCCCGCGTTATTCCCAGTACTTCCCCCAATTCCTCGACACTTTCGAAGGGCGCATTCTTGGGACCGGGCCGGCCAGCGGCACGGTAGTCACCGCTTTCGGCGCCATGCGGTAGCGGTTGGTCGTCCGGGTCGCGCCAGTCCTGGATGGCATCCGCCAAACGGTCCTGATTCTGCGGATCGACGCCGGCCGCAGCCAGCAGGGCCTTGAGCAGTTCGGAGTTGGCGGTATTGAGATTCACCAAGCCGCCGGCATCCACCACCTGGATTCGCAGCCGACCGCCCCCAAAGGACCATTCGCGCAAGTCACCGTTTGGTGGCCACTGCTTTTGCGCTTCCGGATCCAATTGCCAGGCCAGCGCATAGGCGATGCCAGCTTCGGCCAGAGCCCTGGCTTGTGCTCGCTCGACCGTGCCGGTCGCCAAGCGGGTCTCGACCCGCATGGAATAGGCAAAACTGCCGGCCATCACCGCCAGTAGGGTCATGATCCACAATACGATGACCAACACCATGCCGCCTTCGCGAGCGCCGATCCACCCGACGCACCCTTCGTGACCGGCCGCCATCAGCGCGACCCCTCGACCAGCGCGACGACCAGATCGGGCCAAGGCTCGCCCCGAAGAGTCAGATTCAGCCGCGCCAGCAGCGGCCGACGCTCGGTGCTGGCCCAATCGGCGCGCCAGCGCGGTGGCTCCCGATCATTGTCCCGTTCCGGGCCAAAATACGCCCACTCCACGGCGGATACCCCTTCCAGCAAAACGGTCTCCCGTTCTTCGCCCGCAGCCGGATCGCCCGGCAGGTACGGTCGCCAGTGCAGTTGCAACTGGCCGTTCGCCATGCCGATCCGCATCCGATATAGCCCGCCCAGCCCCAGCCGGGCCGGCATCGGCGCCACAAATTCGATCTCCTCCGACCGGCCGGCGAAGACCACGAAACGCTCCCTCCGGTCGTTGCTGGTCTGGTAAACGGTCATCGACTGCGCTAACTGGCGGCGCAAGAACTCTTCCACCGAGCGCAATCGGTTGGTGGCTTCGGCGCGCCGCTCGCCGCTGTCCCAACCGTTCAACCCCAACCGCAGGCCGCTGTACAGCACCACCAGCACCAAACCCATCAGGGTGATGGCGACCACCAGTTCCAGCAAGGTGAACCCCATCTGCCGGCGGTCCGCACCGTGCGCTATCGCCTTCACCGGCGTCCACCCGGCGGTTCGAGCGGCGCCAATCGTAAGGTCTCCAGCGCGACGGAACGCGTTTGCAGCAGACCCTTCCAGAATACCTCGACTCGAATCCGGTAAGCCTGGACCCGGGTTTTCTCGGGGTCCGGCATATTCTCGGTGTAGGCGTGGACCGTGCCGCGCCAGGAGAATTGGTCGTCGATCGGTCCATCGCGCGCGCCCTCGGTCAAAGGCGCTTCCCGGCCGATCGCGGCCAAGATCGATTCGGCGTACAAGGTCGCCCGGGTGTAGTCGGCGGCGACACCCGCGTTGCGCAGCCCGGTGGCGAAGATTTGTAGCAGCACCCCTAGCGAAATCGAGAGGATGGCGAAAGCGACCAGCACCTCCAGTAGCGAAAAGCCGTCCTGCCGCCGGTGTCGGTTCACGGTTGCGCGTCCTGCTCGACGACGGCGACGGCGCCGGTCAGCCAGTCCACGTTCACGCGATAAGCCAGTTTCGGACCGCTGACGGTGATGGAACCACCGGTGGAACCCCCATCCGGAAAGAAGCGGATGCTACCGGTGGCGCCGTCAAGCAACTCCGATTGAGCGGTGTGCAGCTTGAGCGCCACGCCGGCCGGCAACGCGATCTCGCGCGGGTCGCCGGTCACGCCGAAGCGGCGCCGCTCCAGATCGAGCGTCAGTACCGCCTCCCGCTGACGGGCAACCGCTTCATTGCGGGCATTGCGCAGGCCGGCGGCCAGTTGCCGCGCTGCGCCGCGCAGTTCGGTGGCGCCGCTCATGCCCGAGAGCAGCGGCGGCGCCAGCGCCACCAACAACACGCCGATCACCAACACGATCAGAATTTCCAGCAAAGTGAAACCGTGTTGCCCGGCCCGCACCGTCATATCATCGTCGCGCTTGGATCTGCTTACTGCCAGCTCACCACATCCTGATTCTCGCCGTCGCCGCCCTCGGCGTTATCGGCCCCCAGCGCATACAAATCGAAGGCTCCACCGTGCTGGCCGGGCGAGCGATATTGATAGTCGTGCCCCCAGGGATCCTTGGGGACGAGGTTCTTACGCAGATAGGGACCGTTCCAGCGATTCGCGCCAGAGGGCTGCGCGACCAGCGCCGCCAGGCCTTCGGCGGTGGTGGGATAACGCCCCATGTCCAGGCGAAACGCATCCAGCGCGGTGCTGAAGTCCTCGATTTGCAGCTTGGCGGTCTTGGTGTTGGCGCCGCCCAGATATTTCATGACCTGCGGCCCGACCAGCCCGGCCAGCAAACCGAGAATCACCAGCACCACCAGCAGCTCAATCAGGGTAAAACCGCGCGAAAGAAAAAAATTATCTTGTCGTTTCATCGAATCAGATATCCAAGGGATCAACCGGGTTCAAAAAGCCAGCTCGTTTAAACTGAGGATCGCGACCAGGATGGACATAATGATGCCGGCGATGATCACGCCCAAGCCGAGAATCAAAGCCGGCTCCAGCAGGGTCAGCAGCCGCTTGACGGCGGTCTGCACCTCGCCATCGTAGGCATCGGCCACTTGCAGCAGCATCTCCTGCAACTGGCCGGTTTCCTCGCCGACCCGGATCATCTGCACCGCCAGCTTGGGGAAGCGGCTCGCCTCCAGCAGCGGATCGGCCAGCCCCCGGCCGGTCTTGACATGCTCGGCCACCTCGCCCAACGCGCCCGCCAACACCTGGTTGCTCAAGGTCTCGCGGGCGATGGCCAGGGCGTTCAACATCGACACACCGTTGCCGAGCAGGGTACCCAGGGTCCGCGACAGCCGCGCGGTCTCCACCTTGGCGATCAAATCGCCAAACAGCGGCAGCCGCAGAAACCAGTTATCCCAGCGGGCGCGGCTCTCCGGCTGGCTCAACTGCTGGCGCGCAACCGCCGACAATAGCACGAACAAGATCGCTCCCACCCACCAGTAGTAGCGGAACCCGTCACCGACGGCGATGACGATCTGAGTCGCCAGCGGCAGCGCCTTGCCGGCGTCGGCGAACAAGCGCTGAAACTGCGGCACCACGAAAGTCAGCAGGATAATGACCGACAGCGCCGATACCGAAAGCAGGATGATCGGGTAAATCAGCGCCGAAGTTACCGTCTCCCGCAGCGCCTGCGATCGTTCCAGGAACTCGGTCAAGCGCTTCAGCACCACGTCCAGCGCCCCGCCCGCCTCGCCGGCGCGGACCATGTTCAGGTAGAAACGCGAAAACACGCCCTGCATCTCCAGGGCGTCGGCCAGGGACGAGCCACCACGCACTCTTTCCTGCACCCGCTCCATCACCGGCCTGGCCTGCGCATCCTCGGTCACGCCGATTAGAATGGTCAGCGCCCGGTCCAGCGGCATGCCAGCGTGCAGCAAGCTGGCCAGTTGCTGGGTCAGCAGGGCGACAGCTTTGCGCGATAATGCCCGCCGCTTGCTGAACAACGGCTGACCGAAACCGCCGCGCAGGAACCCACCCTTGGCTTCGTTCACCGTCAGCGGCAGCAAACCCTGATCGCGCAGCCGCGCCACCGCCGCGTCCAAGGTCGCCGCGTCCAACTCGTCGCGCACCACCTCGCCCGCAGCATCCACCGCCTCGTAGCGATAGCGGGGCATGGCTATGCCTCCTGCTCGTGCTGGCTGGTCACCCGAAGCACTTCCTCGATAGTGGTCAACCCAGCCACCGCCTTGCTCAGCCCATCTTCGTACATGGTGTCCATGCCTTCTTTCTGCGCCGCCGCCTGCAACTCGCCGGCATCGGCATGTTTGAGCACCATCCGGCGCAGCGGGTCGCTCATCATCAAGAATTCCATGATCGCCGCCCGCCCGCGATAGCCGGTGCCGCCGCACTGCTCGCAACCGACCGGTTTATATAAGGTGATATCGCGGGCATCGGTAAAGCGGCGCAGCCGCAACTCATCCGCCAGTTCCGGCAAGGCGGGATACGGCTGGCGACATTGGGTGCACAGCAGCCGCACCAGCCGCTGGGCCAAAATACCATTGATGGTCGAGGTCAGCAGATAATCCTCCACCCCCATGTCGAGAAGCCGGGTGATGCTACCGGCGGCATCGTTGGTGTGCAGGGTGGACAGCACCAGATGGCCGGTCAACGCCGACTGCACGGCGATCCCGGCGGTTTCCACATCGCGCATCTCGCCGATCATGATCACGTCGGGATCCTGGCGGACGATGGCGCGCAAGGCGTTGGCAAAGGTCAGGTTGATCTGCGCCTTGACCTGGATCTGGTTGACGCCTTCCAGTTGATACTCCACTGGATCTTCAACCGTGAGGATCTTGCGCTCCGGGGTATTGATGGTCTGCAGGGCCGTGTAGAGGGTGGTAGTTTTTCCGCTACCGGTGGGACCGGTGACCAGGATGATGCCGTGCGGCTGGTGCAGCACGTCCAGGAAGCGCTTGAGCGTGCGCGCGCTAAAGCCCAGCTTGGCAAAATCCAGCACCACGCTGGCCTTGTCGAGGATACGCATCACCACGCTTTCGCCGTACAGGGTCGGCACGGTGGACACGCGCAGGTCGATTTCCTTGCCCTGCGCCCGCAGTTGAATCCGTCCGTCCTGCGGCAAACGCCGCTCGGCGATGTTCAGCTTAGCCATGATCTTGATGCGCGAAATCACCGCCGCCGACAGCCGCGACGGCGGCGATTCCACCTCGCGCAACACTCCGTCCACCCGATAGCGGATCTTGAGCCGGTTTTCGAAGGGTTCAATGTGAATGTCGGAGGCGCGCGACTCCACCGCTCGAGCGGTCATCAGGTTGACCAAGCGGATAACCGGCGCTTCGCTGGCTAAATCCTTGAGGTGCTGGATTTGCTCCTCATCGGTCAGGTTGTCGGCCAGACCGATGGAATCGACGATCTGGCCCATGGCCGAGCGCCCACTGCCGTACAGCCGCTCAAACGCCGTTTCCAATTCTGACGGAATCGCCACCCTCGGCAGGACAGCCTTACCGGTCGCCAGCCGCAGCGCCGCCAGCACGTAGTCATCGGTGGGGTTGGCCATCGCCACCGTCAACCCCTTCTCGTCCTCGAACAAGGGGATGGCCCGCGACTCTTTGAGAAAGCGCGCGGAAACCCCGCCGTTGGTCGCCGGAGTGTCGGGATAGTCGGCGGGCTGCACCAGCGGCAGGTTCAATTGCGCGGACAGCGCCTCGACCAAATCGCGTTCCGACACCAAGCCCAGCTTGACCAGCAGCGAGTCCAGATTCTCGCCGGTGCCGTCCTGCACGCGCCGGGCGCGCTGCAAGTCGGCATCGGCCAGCTTCTGGTGCGCGACCAGCAATTCGCCCAGATCAACTGGCATACAGAGCAAACAGCATGGCGGCCAGTCCTTCTTGCCACGAACACGGTCGGATGCCGAATCCGGCGGTCAGCCGGGCGCAGTCCAACATCGAATTAGCGGGTCGGGCGGCGGGGGTCGGATAATCGGTGGTGGCAATGGCGGTCACGGTTCGCACCGGCAGCGATTCGTGGACCCGCGCCTTCTCGATGATCGCGCTGGCAAAACCGTGCCAGGTGGTGGCCGGTTCGCCGCAATAATGATAGGTGCCCCAGCCGGCCCCGGTATCCCACATCGCCTTGGCATCCATCTCGGCGCTGCGTCCGGCCAGCACCAGCAAAGTATCGGCGATGTCGCCGGCGTAGGTCGGACAGCCGCACTGGTCGGCCACCACGCGCAATTCCTCGCGCTCCCGCGCCAGCCGCAGGATGGTCTTGACGAAGTTGTGGCCCCGAATCCCAAACACCCAGCTTACCCGCAGGATCAGATGCCGGGGCAACAGCCGGCGCACCGCCTCGTCACCCTCCCATTTGCTGCGACCGTACACACCCAGGGGCGAGGCCGGATCATCCTCGACATACGGGTCGGTCTTGCGGCCATCGAACACGTAATCGGTGGAGATATGCAGCAACGGGAGATGCAAGCGGGCACAGGCGGCGGCCAGATGCGCGGGGCCGTCACGGTTGACGGCGAACGCCAGGTCCGGCTCCTGCTCGGCCCGGTCCACGGCGGTGTACGCCGCCGCGTTGATGACCACGGCCGCGCCGCTGGCTGTCAGCATCTGGTCCACCGCAACGGCATCGGTGATATCCAGCTCATCCTGATCCCAGGCCAGCACCTCGTGACCGAACATGGGCGCGCGACGGGTCAGCTCCCAGCCGACCTGCCCCTTGGAACCGATGATCGCGATACGCACGGCTCAGACCTCGTAAACCGGCAGGTCTTCGGGACGCTGCGCGGCCAACAGCAGGTTACGCTGGTCCTTGGCCGACAGCGCAATTCCTTCCCGCAGGGGCCAGGCGATACCGATCTCGGGATCGTCCCAGGCGATGCCGCGCTCCGAGGATGGATGGTAGTAATCGGTGCATTTGTAGAAGAAATCCGCTTCCTCCGATAGCACGCAGAACCCGTGAGCGAATCCGGGTGGAATGTAGAGCTGACGGTGGTCCACATCGTCCAGCACGCAACCGTACCAGCGGCCAAAATCCGGCGAACCCCGGCGAATGTCCACCGCCACGTCGAACACCGCACCGCGCGTCACCCACACCAGCTTACCCTGCGGCTGCACCAATTGATAATGCAGACCGCGCAACACGCCCCGGCGCGAACGGGACTGGTTGTCCTGGACGAAACGCTCCGGCATGCCGGCCTCGCGATAGCGCGCCGCCTGCCAGATTTCCATGAAGAAGCCGCGCGCGTCGCCGAACGCCTTCGGCTCCAGCAGCAACACGCCGGGCAGTTCCGTCGCGATCACGTTCATCGCATACTCCTCCGTTCCAGCAGTTCCAGCAGATACTGGCCATAGCCGTTCTTGGCTAGCGGCGCCGCCAGCCGGGCCAGTTGTCCGTCATCGATGAACCCCATCCGCCAGGCAATTTCCTCCAGGCAGGCGATTTTCAGACCCTGGCGCTGCTCGACCACCTGCATGAAGTTGGCCGCCGCCAGCAGGGATTCGTGGGTACCGGTATCCAGCCAGGCGTAACCGCGCCCCAGCAATTCGACGTTCAGTGCATCCCGCTCCAGATAGACCTTGTTGACATCGGTGATTTCCAGTTCGCCGCGCGCCGAGGGGCGAATGTTTCGAGCGATCTCCACCACTTCGTTATCGTAGAAATACAAGCCGGTGACCGCATAGTTGGATTTGGGTTGCCGGGGTTTTTCCTGAATGTCCACCGCTCGGCCCCGGGCGTCGAAGCTCACCACGCCGTAGCGCTCCGGGTCGCGCACGTAATAGCCGAACACCGTGGCGCCCTGCTCGCGGGCGGTGGCTCGACGCAACACCGCCGACAGGCCCTGGCCGTAATAAATGTTGTCGCCGAGGATCAGACAAGCGGGATCGCCGCCGATGAAGTCCTCGCCGATCAAAAACGCCTGCGCCAACCCGTCGGGACTGGGCTGCGCGGCGTAATGGAACGTGATGCCCCACTGGCGGCCATCGCCGAGTAGCGTCTGATAGGCGTCCTGATCGCGCGGCGTGGTGATCACCAGGATGTCGCGGATCTCCGCCAGCATCAGCGTGGCGATCGGATAGTAGATCATCGGCTTGTCGTAAACCGGCATGAGCTGCTTGCTGACCGAAACCGTCAGCGGGTGCAGCCGGGTACCGGAACCACCGGCGAGAATGATGCCCTTGTATGCCATCTGTTTGTTCTTAATCTAGTGAGAACGGTAGCTGTTCATGTAACTGGGAAGTGCCCTTAACTGGGAAGTGCCCTTACTCGACCGTCACCGACTTGGCCAGATTGCGCGGCTGGTCCACGTCGGTGCCCTTGAGCACCGCCGCGTGATAGGCCAGCAGTTGCAACGGCACGGCGAATACGATGGGAGCGATGGACTCGGGCACCGCGCCCAGCGACAGCACATGCGTGCTGACGCCGCTGAGATGGGTATCCACCTCGCGGTCGGCGAACAGGAACAACTCGCCGCCGCGCGCGCGTACTTCCTGCAAGTTGGAGAGCACTTTCTCCAGCAGGTCGTCCTTGGGCAACACGCAGACCACCGGCATGTCGGCGTCCACCAGCGCCAGCGGCCCGTGCTTGAGCTCGCCGGCCGGATAGGCCTCGGCATGGATGTAGGAAATTTCCTTGAGCTTGAGCGCGCCTTCCATGGCGATCGGATACTGTGGGCCGCGCCCCAGAAACAGGGCGTGGTGCTTCTCGGCGAAATGTTCGGCCAGTCGCTCGATGGCGCCATCCAGCAACAGAGCTTCCTCCAGTGCCCGCGGCAGCCGTTCCAGATCGCGCACCAGCGCCGCCTCGGCGTGTTCGCTTAGACCGCGCCGCCGGCCCAGCATCAAGGCGAGCAGGCGCAGCGCCACCAGTTGCGTCGTAAACGCCTTGGTGGACGCCACGCCGATTTCCCGCCCGGCCCGGGTCAGCAGGATTAGTGCCGACTCCCGCACCAGCGAGCTTTCGGCGACGTTACAGATGGCCAGCGTAGACAGATAGCCGCGCTCCCGAGCCGCACGCAGCGCCGCCAAGGTATCGGCGGTTTCGCCGGACTGGGAGACGCTGACGAACAGGGTGCCCGGCGGCGTCACTCCCCGGCGGTAGCGGTACTCGCTGGCCACTTCGACCGCGCAGGGCACACCCAGATTTTCCAGCCAGTAACGGGCCACCAACCCGGCATGGTAGCTGGTGCCGCAGGCGATGATGTGCACCCCCTGGACCCGATCGAACAAGGTCGCCGCCTCTGGTCCGAAACCGTCGTCCAGCAATCGGCCCTGATGGATGCGTCCTTCGAGAGTTTCGGCGACCACCGCCGGCTGCTCGAAAATTTCCTTGAGCATGAAATGGCGGTAACCGCCTTTGCCGACCGCGCCGGTCATTTGCCCCGAATAGGACAGCGGCCGTTCCACCACCTGCCCTTCCCGATCATAAAGGGTGAAGGATTCCCGCCGCACGTCGGCAACGTCGCCTTCCTCCAGGAACACGAAGGTTTGGGTCACCGGCGCCAGCGCGAACACGTCCGAGGCGATGAAATGCTCCTCGATGCCGATGCCCAGCACCAGCGGGCTGCCGGCTCGCGCCGCGATCAGCCGTTCCGGATCGTCGCGACAGAGCACCCCAAGACTGTAGGCGCCGGTCAGCCGAGCCACGGCTTGCCGCACCGCCGCCAGCAAATCGCCGGTTTCCCGCATCCGCCGGTCGATCAGATGGGCGACCACTTCGGTATCGGTCTCGGATTCAAAGCGATAGCCCGCAGCGATCAATTCCTCCTTGAGTTCCCGATAGTTTTCGATGATGCCGTTGTGCACCACCGCCACCGAGTCGTTGCTGACATGGGGGTGCGCGTTGCGCTCGCAGGGCTCGCCGTGGGTGGCCCAGCGAGTATGGGCGATGCCCAGCGGACCGCGCACCGGCTTCTGTCGCAGCCGCTCCGCCAGCACCTGCACCTTGCCGACCGTGCGGGTCAGGTGCAGGCGCTGGTCGCGGTGATCCAGGGTAACAATCCCCGCCGAATCGTAGCCGCGATATTCCAGCCGCCGCAAACCTTCAAGCAGGATGGGGGTCACGTTGCGTTCGGCGATGGCGCCCACGATTCCGCACATAGAACTCCGACCGATGAATTCAAGGAATGAGAAAAGCGCACTAGCCTAACGGCTTGTCCGCCGGCGGACAAGCCGCGCGGAGATTTAACATCCCAGCACCAGCCGCCGGGTATGGCGGGCGATGACCCGTTCTTCGTTGGTGGGCAGCACCCACACCGCCACCCGGCTGCCGGGCCGGTCGATCCGTCGCCGGTCGTGAACGGCGTTGGCCGCCGCATCCAGCTCGATGCCCAACCACGCCGAACGGGCGCAGACCTGCTCGCGCACCGCCGCCGCGTGCTCGCCGATGCCGCCGGTGAACACCAGCGCGTCCAGCCCGCCCAGCGCCGCCGCCAGCGAGCCGAGTTCGCGGGCGATGCGGTAGGTAAAGTAATCCACCGCCAGCTTGGCGCTGGGATCGGCGCTGGCCAGCAACTCGCGCATGTCGTTACTGAATCCCGACAGGCCCAGCAAGCCGGACTGCTTGTACAGCAGCTGGGTCAGCTCGCGCGCGCCCATGCCGTGTCGTTCCATCAGATAGATCAGCACGCCGGGGTCCAGCGATCCGCTGCGGGTACCCATCGGCAGGCCCTCGACCGCAGTGAAGCCCATGGTGCTGGCCACGCTCTGGCCGTCCCGCATTGCGCACATGCTGGCGCCATTGCCAAGATGCGCCACCACCGCTCGGCCGGTTGTCGCCGTGCCCGTGGCCTCGGCCAGCGCCCCGGCGATGTATTCATAAGACAGGCCGTGAAAGCCGTAGCGCCGCACCCCTTCTTCACGGTAGACACGCGGCAGGGCGAATAGCTGCGCCAGTTCCGGCTGACCAAAATGGAATGCGGTGTCGAAGCAGGCCACTTGCGGCAGCTCCGGCTGCACCGCGCCGATGGCGCGGATGCCGGCCAGGTTATGCGGCTGGTGCAGCGGCGCCAACGGCACGAAGGTTTCCAGGCGCGCGATGATCTCCGGCGTCAGTACCTGTGGATCGCTGTACTCTTCGCCACCGTGCACCACCCGGTGACCGACCGCGATCACATCGGGCAAATCCGGCGAATCCCTCAGCCAGGCCAGCAAATCGCGCAACGCCGCCTGATGGTGGTAAACCCCACCGGCTGGCGGCGTCGGCTGGGTGTCGATCACCACCGTTCCAGCTTGATCGAACGCCGTGAAACGCGGGTTGTCGTCGCCGATATTTTCCTGCAAGCCCCGGCAAACCAGTTTCAGTTCGCCGCCGTTGGACGGCAGGGCGAACACCGAAAACTTGATGCTGGACGATCCGGCGTTCAGAACGAGTAACCCCTGTGGCATCGCGGCCTCCTCCTCAGGAAAGTGGCAACCCGAACTCAATCGTCGGCTGGCGTCGGGCCGTCGAACCGGCAGCCGAAGGTTTGCAAGTAATTGCGAAACCGATCGCCCAGTTCCGGATGGCGCAGGCCGTACTCGACCGTCGCGACCAGATAGCCCAACTTGCTGCCGCAGTCGTGGCGCCGACCGGAAAATTCGTAGGCCAACACCTGCTCCTCGGCCAACAAGGCGGCGATGCCGTCGGTCAACTGAATCTCGTTGCCGGCCCCGCGCGGGATGGTGGTCAACAGGTCGAAGATGCGCGGCGTCAGGATGTAGCGGCCCACCACCGCCAGATCGGATGGGGCGTCCTCGGGCTTAGGCTTTTCGACGATGCCGTCCACGTTGCTGATCCGGTTGGCAAACGGCAGGGGATGAACGATGCCGTACTTGTTGGTCTCCTCTTTGGGCACCCGTTCCACCCCCAGGATCGAGCACTGGTATTTGTTGAAATGGCGGGTCATCTGGCTCATTGCCCCACCCTCGCGGGCGTCTTCCTCGATCAGGTCGTCGGCGAGAATCACCGCGAAGGGTTCGTCGCCGACCACCGGCCGGGCACACAACACCGCGTGGCCCAGGCCCAGCGCCTCGGCCTGCCGGACGTAGACGCATTCCACCCCGTTCGGCACGATGCCGCGCACCACTTGCAGCAAGTCGGTCTTGTTGCGGGCTTCCAGTTCCGCTTCCAGTTCGTAGGCCTTGTCGAAATGATCGGCGATGGCGTTCTTGGTGCGGCCGATGATGAAAACCAGGGTCTCGACCCCCGCCGCCACCGCCTCTTCGACCCCGTACTGAATCAGCGGCTTATCCACGATCGGGAGCATTTCCTTGGGGCTGGCCTTGGTCGCCGGCAGGAATCGGGTTCCGAGGCCGGCCACGGGGAATACCGCCTTGCGCACTTGCCGTTTCACCTTAGTTCACCTCGCGGGTTATGAGCGTATTGTTATAGTCATGATTAGTTTGCATTGTCCGGCATCGGGTCCGGCCGGACAAGTAAAAACCCCGCTGGAGCAGGGTTTTTAGAATTGCTTCTCGATAGCGTCGGAAGTTTCGCGGCATCCTTGCCGCTCGTGCTCCGAGCCACCAACTCACTGGCTTGGCCCGTTCCAATCTCCCGCCAGCGGTTTCCATCCAGCATTGGCCGGGCCGAAGCCGAAGACCAGGTCGGCCGCGCCGCCGGCGTGGCTGTTCTTGAGGTAGAAGGTGCTGGTGGCGGGACTGAACAGGCCGACGGTGGCGCT
>JAPUDV010000058.1:0-3551 GCA_027492875.1 Candidatus Competibacteraceae bacterium
AATAAACCCGACTGGGTACGTTCCGCCGCTCGTGATAAAGCCCTACCTAACCTATGCTCTAATGGCCGAGACTTCCGTCTCGCAAGAACCCTAACCCTTTGAACTTTTTCCTTTGCGGGGTCCAAGGGGCCACAAAGCTCTTTGGATTGCCCCGAAAATCTCAACCACCCGCTTTGGCCGTCTCCGCCATCGTCACATCCGATTGCTGAATGTTTCGGTTGAATACCGCCAACAAGTCGGTGGTTTTTAGATTGTCATTGGAATCCATGGCCGCGACCTTTTCGAGTAAAGGAATACCTTTCTCCGTTTTGCCCTGTCGGGCATACAAATAGGCTTCGCCCTTCAGACAGAGTAAATAGAAGCGGACCAGCACCATGTTATTTTCGTGGCCTTCGGAAAGCTGTGCCTCGCTGAGCGTGCTCCAATCGTGGGGCAACCCCAGTTTTTGCCGCACGACTTCACGGGCTTTTTGACTGATGTCCAAGGCTTCGGGAAAACGGTGTTGATAAAAGAAATAGCGAAACAGAGAGACCAAGACCATCAAATTTTCTGGGGCCAATCGATAAGCGCGCCGTAAACCCGCCTCGGATTTTCCGTCGCTGTAATCTTCGGCGGCTTGTTGAAGTAACCGCACGACCTGTTCGGAAGGCGGATTGTCGAAATACAGCGGCTCGGCGTCGAAAGATAATAGATCCACAACGAATTTCCTCAGCGAATCAACAGGATCGGAATCACGCATTAAAGCCGAAGGGACCGCTACAATCAAGGCGCGAGGACGGGAGAAACAACGCAAGCACACCGGTCCTCGCTCCACCACGGCAACAAACCGAAAATGATCGCAGCCCAAAATCAAAATCGTGCTTACGATTTTCCAGCCTTCGCCATCTCCGCCAGGATCAACTGCGTCCACGCCCCGGAGCCAGGCAGGTTCTGGCCGCCGTCGGCGACCACCAGTGTGCCGGTGATGTAGGACGCCAGCGGCGAGGCCAGGAACACGCTCAGTTGGCCGATGTCGTCCGGCGTGCCGAAGCGGCCCAGCGGGATCATCCGCTTCAGCCGGTCGGCGCTGCCTTCCGGCACCAGCCGGCGCACGCCCTCGGTGCCTTCGATCGGGCCGGGCGCGATGCTGTTGCAGCGGATGCCGAAACGGCCCCATTCCAGCGCGAGGTTGCGCATCATCTGGTCGATGCCGGCCTTGGCCGCGCCGACGTGGGCCTGAAACGCATACGGCATGAACGCCTGGCCCGCCGAAATAAAGATGATGTTGCCGTGCGTCTCCTTCAGTTGTTCGAACGCCGCCCGGCAGGCGTGGAAGCTGCCCAGCAAATCGATGTCGATGACCGACTTGAAGCCGTTGGAGCTGATCTGTTCGGCGGGGCAGGGGAAGTTGCCGGCCGCGCCGCAGATCAGGGTCTGCATCGGTCCCAGTTCCTCGCGGCAGCGCTGCATGGCCGCTTCCAGCGCCGCGTAGTCGCGCACGTCGGCGGCGTGGGCCGAGACTCGCGCGCCGAGTTCCCGCAGTTCGGCCGCCGCCGCATCCAGCTTATCCTGCGAGCGGCCGACGATGCCGAGATCGGCGCCGACCGCCGCGAAGTTGCGGGCGATGCCGAGATTGATGCCGCTGCTGCCGCCGGTGATGAACACGTTCTTGCCCTGGAACAGATCGTTGGCGAAATAGGAGGTGACGTTCATGGCGCTTTCCTGGGTTGGAGGGTGATAAGCCTTTCAAGCCTAAGCAAGAGTGGACCGGCGAACCTAGCACGGTTTGGCTAACTTGACCGTCGCGGCGCCCGTGCCGAGAATCGCCGTCTGGTATTCATCCCTTTCGGAGTTCGTCATGGTCGCCCACGATCTGTTGATTATAGGAGCCGGTATCAGCGGCTTGAGCATGGCTCACTACGCCGCCGCCACCGGTCTGAACGCGCGGGTGCTGGAGCAGGAAGACCGGGTGGGGGGCTGTCTGCACACGCATCGCTTCGGCGGCGAGATGGACGGGTTCTGGCTGGAGTTGGGCGCGCACAGCGGTTTCAACTCCTACGGCAACCTGCTGGCGATCCTGGAACGGATCGGCTTGCTGGGTCGGCTGCAACGCCGGACCAGGGTCGGCTTTCGGATGTCGGCCGGCGGCGCGGTCAAAAGTATTCCGTCCCAGTTGTTCTTCCCGGCGCTGGTGCTGGCGCCGTTCCGGCTGCTCGGCCTGATCAAAACCGGGCGCACCGTCGCCGAGTACTACGGCCACATCGTCGGCCGGCGCAATTACGCGGCGGTGTTCGAGCCCGCCTTCGATGCGGTGATCTGCCAGCCGTCCGGCGAGTTTCCCGCCGACTGCCTGTTTCGACCCCGGCCCCGGCGCAAGGATGCGCCACGCGGTTTCACTCTGCCCGGCGGGCTGCAAACCATCGCCGATGCCCTGGCCGGGCAAGCGGGTATCGCCGTCGAACGCGGGCACGGCGCACGGGAGATCCGACGCGACGGCGGCGGGTTCGTGGTCCGCACCGATCGCGGCGAGTACAGCGCCCGCGCGCTGTGTCTGGCTACACCGGTGGCGGCGGCGACCGAGTTGTTGCGCGCGCCGTTTCCCGCCATCGCCGGGCGGCTGGCGGAGATCGAGACCGCCAGGATCGAATCGGTCGGGGTGGCGCTGCCAGCCGCGCGCCTACCGCTGCCTCCGGTGGCAGGGCTGATCGGTCGGGACGAACCGTTTTACTCGGCGGTGTCGCGCGACACCGTACCAGACCCCGATTGGCGGGGTCTGACCTTTCACTTCCGGCCCGGCGTGCTGGATGAAGAGGAGAAGATCGCACGAATCGCCCAGGTGCTCGGTATCGATCACGCTCTGCTCGAATCCGGGAAGGTGGTGTCCAAGCTCAACCAGTTGCCCGCGCTGCGGGTCGGCCATGGCGAACGGACCGGGGAGCTGAGCCAGGTGTTGGCGGGGAATCGGCTGGCGCTAACCGGTAATTACTTCGGCGGGGTCGCCATCGAGGACTGTGTGAGCCGCTCGCGGACGGAGTTCGAGCGGTTGCGACGCGAAGGATTGTGAGCGGTCCAAGCCGGACCCGGACCCGGACGCGGGTTGCGCCGGTCGGATCCGGTTAGCCGGGTCGATTAAAAGCTGGGAAAGACCGTGGACGTTTCGCCGGCCGGGACGAAAAGATTTTCGCCGGTCGACCAAATATCATCGTTAATCAGAAATTTGCAGGCGAGGGCGCCTTCCTTGAGGTCGTTGGTGGTCCATACCCAAACGTCGTTTTCGACGTTTTTCATCTCCACGCCGGCTTCCCAGCCGAGGCCGGCGCCCTCCCCACGGATGAACAGCTTGTTGCCGAACCCAACATCGTATTTGGCGACCACGACCGTGGCTGTCGAGTCGACGGGCCTTTTGGCGGCGACCTTGGCGGGTGCGGCCGGAGTTTTGCTGGATTTGGTCGTCTTGGCGGGTGCGGGTTTCTCTGCGGGTTGGGCGATGGTTTCGGCCTTGGCCGGCGCGGCGGGTTTTGGCGCTTCGACCTTGGCGGAGGTAGGCGGAGGTGGCGCCTCGGCCTTGACCG
>JAPUDV010000058.1:3651-8656 GCA_027492875.1 Candidatus Competibacteraceae bacterium
TCGGCCTTGACCGACGCGGTGGGCGCGGGTGTGGGCGCGACGGGTTGGGCGGTGATTTCGGCCTTGACCGGCGTGGTGGGCGCGGGTGTGGCGGGTTTTTCGACGGCTTTCAGAGCCGGCTGGGTGGTTTTCTTGGGGTCCTTGTTGACCGGAGTTCTGGTCGGCTCTTTCTTCTTCGGCATGAATCGATCCTCTGGGTGGCTTGATTGCGAAAGCAGGGTGTTACGTTTTGCCGTCATGGCGACTTTTTGAGTCTAACTCAAGCGTGAACAAGTCTCCAAGTGCCTAACAGTTTGGAATAGTGTGGATTACCGCGCACCATTTTTAAATCCGACCCGAGCCGGCGGTCAACGCCTCAACACCGCGCACCCTGATAGAAGACAGAACTCAGCAGCCAGGCCAGCGCTAGCGACCGAGCGATGCCGGCGCCGGTCAGGCGGTTGAAAAAAGTGGACTGGCCGGTATCGGGCATTCCCAATAGGGCGATGCGCTTCATCCCTCGGCCCGGAGCAGGATGGCTTCGATGATGCCAACTTGGCCGATCACTCGTTCGGAAAGGCTTATCAGCTTCATGCGATTGCGCTCTCAATGCGAATGGTTCGCATTTTTATGGTTTCGCACAAACCGCAATGGGGCCATGAGAACCTTGCGGGCGGGGATCGACAAGACCCGCCGCGCGCGGGTCTTGGGGGTGGGTTGCCCTTGGGCGGCAAAGTGGGGAAGCAGGGGTGCGCGAAGCGAGGAACGGCGGTTCAGGGGGCGGCGGATGATGTTGGGCAGTCGGTGAGCAAGGCACAACCGCGTCCATGGTCGCGTTGCAAGTTTTGCCAAGCTTCGAGGGAATATTGGTGAAAGTCGCTTTCCTGGATCGTGGCTTGGGCGGCGATTTCTCCGGTTGGGTCCAGCACCGCCAGGGTATTACCCGGCGTGGGCAGTTGGCGGGCATCCAACAGGGCGACCGCCTGGTAGGCATAGAAACCGTCCGCCCGTTCGCCGACGCCAATCCGGTACAGGCGAAAATGTTTCATGCGCGCCATCTTCGGTAAATAACGCAGCAGGCGGTTGGCGGCTCCCTCGCGCGGGTCGGTGGTGGCGTGGTCGCTTAGCCCGAAGCACACGTAGGCTGCATTGATTCGGAGTAGCTCCCGCGCTTTGTCGGGTTCGATGTCTTTAAGTCGCAAGGCGATCTGTTGTAGGAAACTGGACATGATTCTTTACCTCGTTCGACCGTGGCCAGGGGCCGATGCCTTTCCTCGGAGCGAAATTCGCGCCTGAAGGCGGATTCAAGCCGCGTGCGAATCGAGAAGCCTGATTACGGGTGCTTGAATGGTATTATTGTAGTATTCGTAGATCAGTTGTATAGGGTACGACGAGAATAATTGTATGGCGCGGTTGCAAAAAAGCCCGGCGGAGCCGGGCGAGTGGGTGAGTGGGGGAACCGGTTCAGGCGGATGGGGTAACGGGCGGGATATCGGGCTTGGCGGCGGCGTCTTCCATCAGTTTTTGCAGTTCGCCGCTCTGGTAAAGCTCCAGGGTAATGTCGCAACCACCGATCAGTTCACCACCGACATAAATCTGCGGAAAGGTCGGCCAGTCGGCGTAGCGCGGCAAATTATCGAAAATCTCTGGATCTTCCATCACGTTCACGTAAGCGAACGGCAGGCCGGTGGCCGCCAGCGCCTGGACCGCGCGTTGCGAGAAGCCGCAGCGTGGCATCTCCGGAGTGCCTTTCATGTAAATCACCACCGGATTGGATTCCACCTGCTGTTTGATCAGTTCCAGAGCGTCCATTGTGTGACCTCGCGCGACAATAGTGATTGGGGAAGGTGTTGAAAGCTGTTTAAGGCAGCAGTAAGTCTGCAAGAATTAGACCGGTTCCGGCCGGAAGATTACGGCGGGGGGGCGGAAGTTTTTTGGAGTTGGATACACGGGTCCAGCGCCGCTAGATGTACTTGCGGTCGAGACCATAATCCCGTTCCAGGAACAGGGTGATTTCTTCCGGACAGCGCGCATGGATGTTAGCGGACATGGCGTTTTCCCCGGAGCGGGATGGCTCGCGTTGAATGAGGGTCCTTGAGGGTAGCGTGAGTTGGCGGTGGTTTGAAGAGGGTCGTCACTCCGCGCCGGTCCGGCCGGGCGAGTCCACGTTCAGTTGCAACCACAGTTCCAGCAGCGCCGCGTGCCACAGCTTGCTGCCCAGCAGCCGGGTCAGGTGCGCCTCCGGCTCGGCCAGTAGCCGATCCAGATAGCCGCGCTGGAACAGGCCGCGTTCCCGGCAGGCGCGCGAGTCGAGAATGTCGCGCATGAACGCTAGAAACGGCCCGCGCACGAACTTGAGCGCCGGCACCGGGAAATAGCCCTTAGGCCGGTCGATCACTGCGTCCGGTAGTAGCCCACGGGCGATCTTTTTCAGCACGTATTTGCCGCCACCACCGATTTTCAATTCCGGCGGCAATTGCATCGCCAGTTCCACCAGCTCGTGGTCCAGGAACGGCACCCGGGCTTCCAGTCCCCAGGCCATAGTCATGTTGTCCACTCGTTTAACCGGGTCGTCCACGATCAGGGTCGTGACGTCCAGCCGTAGCACCCGGTCCAGGTATTCTTCGGCGCCGGGTTCCGCCAGCCGTTCGGCGATGAGTTGGGCGGTGTGATCGGGGCCGTGGTAGGTCGGCGCGACCGTGGCCAGCCATTCGTCGTGATCGCGGTCGAAGTAGTGCCGCCGGAACCGCTCCAGGTCGCCGCCGGTCTCGGCGGCCATCCGGGGGTACCAGAAATAGCCACCGAACACCTCGTCGGCCCCCTGACCGCTCTGCACCACCTTGACGGCTTGGGAAACCTGCTCGGCCAGCAGGAAAAACGCCACCGCATCCTGACCGACCATCGGTTCGGCCATGCAGGTGACCGCCTCGGGCAGGCGTTCGAGCACCTGATCGTTGGGGATCAGGTACTTGTGGTGACGGGTCTGGTAGCGGGCGGCGACCGGGTCGGAATATTCGAACTCGCTGCCTTTTTCTTCCGGCTGATCCTCGAAGCCGACCGAAAAGGTCCGCAGGTCGCGCACGCCGGATTCGGCCAGCAGCGCCACCAGCAGGCTGGAATCCAGCCCGCCGGACAGCAGCACGCCGACTGGCACATCGGCCACATCCAGCCGCCGCCGCACCGCCAGCCGCAGCGCATCGTGCACGGCGTCGATCCATTCCGGCTCGGCGCGCGGCGTTTTTGGCCGCTCGGCGCGCAGCCGCCAGTAGACCCGGCTCGTTTCCCGACCGTCGGCGTCGATAGTAAGCGTGGTGGCGGGCGCCAGCTTGCGGATGCCTTGCAGGATCGTGCGCGGCGCGGGGATGACCGCGTGCAGGGTCAACTGATGGTGCAGGCCGACCGGGTCAATCGCGCGGTCCACGTCCGGCGCTTCCAGCAGGGCTTGACTGTTCGAGGCGAAGCGGAAGGCGTGCGGGGTGCGACTGGTGTACAGCGGCTTGATGCCCAGGCGGTCGCGGGCCAGAAAGAGCGTGCGCTCGCGCAGGTTCCAAATGGCGAAGGAGAACATGCCGATGAGATGCTCGACGCAGTGCTCGCCCCATTCGGCGTAAGCCTTGAGGATGACCTCGGTGTCGCCCTCGGAAAAAAAGCGGTAGCCCTTGGCCAGCAGATCCCGTCGTAGTTCCCGGTAGTTGTAGATGGCGCCGTTGAACACCAGCGCCAGACCCAGCTCGGGGTCCACCATGGGCTGGTTGGAGCGATCGCTGAGGTCGATCACCGACAATCGCCGGTGGCCCAGCAGCAAAGGCCCATCGGACCAGGTGCCTTCGTGATCGGGACCGCGCCGGGCCAAACGCCGCAGCATCCGCCCCATCAAGGCCCCGTCGGGTTTGTTGCCGTCGAGGCGCAATTCACCGCCAATGCCGCACATGGAATCGTTCCGCTTGCAGGGAGGCCGGATAATTCCGGCTTATTCGGGGATGTAATCGATGCTGGACCAGACCACCCGGCGCACGCCGGGCGCCGCGCGGGCCAGCGACATGGCGCGGTTGGCGGCGCGGGCGGTCAGCCGGCCGCTCATGCTGACGATCCCCTGATTGGAGGTAACCGTGATGCTGGCGCTCGCCAGCAAGTCATCCTGCTTGAAGGAATCCTTGATGGAGGAGGTGATTTCGGAATCGTTGACCTGGGGACCGCCCCGCGCGCTGTCGCTGAGACCAGCGCTGCTGGTAACACCGCCGCTGTCGCTGCCGCCGGAACCGCCGCCCAGGCCGGCGCAGGCGGTGAGGGTCAGGGCGGCGAGAAAAGCGAGAATAAGGGAAATTTTGTTCATTGATTCGGTCTCCGTGGGCTGAAATGCAAGGCGCGCGGAACGGTTTCGCACCAGTCCGGCGGCCGGTCTGGCGGCAAGAATAGCACACCCCGCATGGCTGAAACCCGCGTTGCATCGGCCGGAACCGGCGTCTAGACTAGCCCGACTTTGCCGCGTGGACCCCACGCCGGCGGTAAAACTTTACTGCCTTCCCCAGGCTCTAACCGGGCGCTGCAACTCTGAAGGCTCATTTATCACCCACTGGATCAATGGAGAGACGACGATGGTTCATCAATTGCCCGAACTACCCTATGCCAAGAACGCGCTGGAGCCTCACATCTCGGCGGAAACCCTGGAATATCACTACGGCAAGCACCACCAGACCTACGTCACCAACCTCAACAACCTGATCAAGGGCACCGAATACGAAGAACTGCCGCTGGAAGCGATTATTCAGAAGTCGTCCGGAGGGCTGTTCAACAACGCCGCGCAGGTGTGGAACCATACTTTTTACTGGAACTGCCTGAAGCCCAACGGCGGCGGCGAGCCGACTGGAGCGCTGGCCGAGGCGATCAATAAAAAGTTCGGTTCGCTGGCAGCATTCAAGGAGGAATTCACCAAGGTTTCGGTCGGCACCTTCGGTTCCGGCTGGGGCTGGCTGGTCAAGAACGCGGACGGTTCGGTGGAGCTGATGAGCACCAGCAACGCCGGCAC
>JAPUDV010000058.1:8756-15309 GCA_027492875.1 Candidatus Competibacteraceae bacterium
GCGCGCTACTTGATATGAAGTCGGGAAACCATCGTGAGGGAGATGCAAAATGAACCCGATTCGCCAAGCCGACGAACATCTTTTTCGCAGTTGGGACGGCGCCGAGCTATTTTATCGCGCCTGGTTGCCGGAGCAACCAAGCAACCGTGCGGTCATCCTGTTCCATCGCGGCCACGAGCATTCCGGTCGCTGGCAGGATGCGGTGGATCGGCTCGATCTGCCCGATTTTGCCCTGTTCGCCTGGGATGCGCGCGGCCATGGCCGCAGTTCCGGCGAGCGCGGTCACGCGGAAAATCTCGGCGTGCTGGTGCGCGATGTGGATGCGTTCGTCGCGCATGTGATCCGGCAATACGGTATTCCCATCGAGAACATCGTCGTATTGGCGCACAGCGTCGGCAGCGTGTTGGCGGCAAGCTGGGTCCACGACTACGCGCCACGGATTCGCGCCCTGGTGCTGGGCAGCCCGGCGTTGCGGGTCAAGCTGTACGTCCCTCTCGCGATTCCGGCCCTGCGCCTGCTGCTGCGGTTCACGCCGAAAGCCTTCGTGAACAGCTACGTCAAGGCCAAACTGCTGACCCACGATCCGGCGAAAATCGCCAGCTACGAGGCCGACCCGCTGATCACCCGGCGCATCGCGGTCAACCTGATGGTGGATTTGGCCGACGCCGGTCGCAAGCTGGCGGACGACGCGGCGGCGATCACCGTGCCGACCCTGGTTCTCACATCGGGGGCCGACTGGGTGGTGGATCAGGGGGTCCAGCGCCGGTTCTTCGAGCGGCTGGGTGCGCCGGTGAAGGAAATGCACGTCTATCCGGGCTTTTTCCACGACACCTTCAACGAGCGAGACAACCACCTGCCGCTGAACGCTGCTCGCCGTTTCATTCTGGAGGCGTTCTCCCAGCCCCGCCGCGAAGCTTCGTTGCTGGAGGCGGATCGCAACAGCGCAACCCAGCGCGAGTACGAACATCTCGCCAATCCGCTCCCGCTGTTTTCCTGCAAAGGCATCCAGCACGCTTTGACGCGCTTCGCTCTACATGCCGTCGGCGCCCGCTTGAGCAAGGGGATCGAGCTGGGCGTGGAAACCGGCTTCGATTCCGGCGCGACCCTGGATTACGTCTACCGCGATCAAGCCGAGGGTTTGACGGCCCTGGGCCGGCTGATCGATCGGAATTATCTGAACGCCATCGGCTGGCGCGGCATCCGCCTGCGCAAGCTTTATCTGGAGACGCTGCTGCATCGAGCGATGGCCGATCTGCACGCGGCCGGTCGACCGGTTCACATTGTCGATATCGCCGCTGGCCACGGCCGTTATGTGCTGGACGCCGTGCGTGCGTACCCCGATATTCCCGCCACCGGCCTGCTGCGGGATTTCAGCGAGCAGAACGTGGCGGCGGGCCGGCGGCTGATCGCCGAATACGGTCTCGCCGAGCGCTTCGCTTTCGAACGGGGCGATGCCTTCGATCCGGCCAGCCTCGCCACGCTCTCCCGGACCGCCACCATCGGCATCGTCTCCGGCCTGTACGAGCTGTTTCCGGAGAACGGGCCGGTGCGCGCCTCTCTGGCGGGTCTGGCCGCCGCCGTTGCGCCGGGTGGCTATCTGCTCTACACCGGGCAACCCTGGCATCCGCAGATCGAGTTCATCGCCCGGACGCTGACCAGTCATCGGGGCGGCGGGGCCTGGGTCATGCGTCGGCGGACCCAGCAGGAAATGGATCAACTGGTCGCGGCGGCTGGCTTCGAAAAGCTCGCGCAGGAAACTGATCCCTGGGGTATTTTTACCGTGTCGCTGGCCCGGCGGCGCGTGGAGGCCGCTCATGGCTGAGCCCAGGATAGCGACCGATGAACCGCGTCCCTGGCGCGCGGCTGTCGCCTGGATGGCCTTGGTGCTCGGTCCCGGATTTTTTCTGGTCTACGGGGCGTGCAATGGGCTGACCGCGTTGCGGGCCGATGTGGGCGGTTTCTACTTCGAGTGGGAGCAGCGGATTCCGATGTGGCCCTGGACCATCGTTCCGTACTGGTCGCTCGACCTGTTCTATGCGTTCTCGGTGCTGCTGTGCCAGACCCGCCGGGAACTGGACCGGCACGCGCTGCGCATCGTCGCCGCCGTGTTGCTGTCCGCCGCCGGGTTCCTGCTGTTTCCACTCCGATTCGCCTTTCCCCGGCCGGAAATTGCGGGGGCGTTCGGATTATGGTTCCAAGCGCTTTACGGCTTTGATCAACCTTTTAATCAAGCCCCTTCGCTGCATATCAGTCTGGGCCTGATCCTGTGGTATCTCTACGCCAAACACACGCGCGGGCCGTTGTTGCGCGGGCTGCTGCATGGCGGGTTTGTCCTGATCGGCATTTCGACGCTGACCACTTGGCAGCATCATTTCATCGACCTGCCGACGGGCGCGCTGGTCGGGGTATTGGCGTTCTGGCTGTTTCCCGATCCGCCGGCCGCCGGGGAGGGGAAAACCATTGCCTACCGGCCGCTCGGCGGCGTTCGGCTGGCTTGCCGCTATGGGGCCAGCGCGCTGATCTGTTTCGCGCTCGCCCTGCAAGGTGGGTTCTGGTGGCTGCTGCTGTGGCCCGGTCTGTCCTTGGCCATTGTCGCCGCTGGCTATGCCGGCTTGGGACCGGTCGTGTTCCGCAAGGAAGGGGGACGGCTGCCGTGGGCGGCAAAGTGGGTGCTGGGGCCTTATCTGGCCGGTCAATGGCTGTCCTGGCGCTGGCGCCGACGGACGATGGGAGCGCCGCTCGCCGAAATTCTGCCCGGCGTGTTCATCGGCGCCCGCCTGGACGGTCGGGAAGCCGAAGCGTTCGCCGCCGCTCACCCCCACCGCTGGGTGCTCGATCTGACCGGCGATGGCGACGAGGCCAGCGCCCTGCGTGGCGGTGATTACCTCAACCTGCAACTCATGGACCTGACCACGCCCGCGCCGCAAGCCCTGCGCGAGGCCGCCTCCCGTATTGAAGCCGCGCTCCAGCAGGGTCAAACCGTATACGTTCACTGCACGCTGGGCTATCTGCGCAGCGCGTATGTCGCGGCGTATTGGCTGGCGGCCACGGGGCGGGCCAGTTCGATGCAGGAAGCGTTCGAGCGGATTCGAGCGGTGCGTCCCGGCATTGTCGTTGCTCCGGATCGTTTGGCTGTACCTATCCCTCATTCACAAGTTCGGGAGGCCGCATGATCACCTTGTATTCGCTCAAACCCGATTTTCAGAATCGGTTGCGGCCGGCGGCACGCTGGTTGCACGATCATGGTGTCAGCGCCAATCAGGTCACGGTTACGGCATTGTTGCTGTCGCTGGCGACCGGTGGCGTGCTGTGCGGAGGGTTCACGCCGACGATCTGGCTGCTGGTTCCGCCCGTGCTGTTGCTGCGCATGGCGCTGAATGCCCTGGACGGCATGCTGGCCCGCGATTTTCAGCAGCCGACCCCGTTGGGGGCGATATTGAACGAACTGGGTGACGTGCTGGCCGATACCGGGCTGTATCTGCCGCTGGCGCTGGTCCCCGGCGCGCCGGTCGCCTTAGTGGTGGTGTTCGTGCTGCTGGCGCTGCTGAGCGAATTCAGCGGTGTGGTGGCGGTGCTGATCGGCGCCGGCCGCCGTTACGACGGTCCTTTGGGCAAGAGCGACCGCGCCTTGCTGATCGGCGGCATCGCCGTGTTGCTGGGTCTCGGTCTGCCGCCCGGTTTCTGGCTGACGGTTACGCTGTGGGTCGCCAGCACTTTGCTGGTCATGACCTGTTTCAATCGGCTGCGCGCCGCGCTGTGGGAGATTTCCTCATGTCCGTGACTCTGTTTTCGCCCTTGATCGCCGTGCTGGGCGGAGTGTGGGCGTTGTTGCTGCTGGCGACCGCCGTGGTCTGGCGGTTGGAGCCGGCCTCCGCCGTCAAAGGGGAATTGCGCCCGCGCATTCGCAGTTGGTGGCTGATCGTGGCGCTGTGTTCGCTGGCGCTGACCTTCAGCCGGACGGCGGCGCTGCTGTTTTTCGCCCTGGTCAGTTTTCTGGCGCTCAAGGAATACCTGACCCTGATCCCTACCCGTCGCACCGACCGCCGGGTGCTGCTCTGGGCCTATCTGAGCATCCCGGTGCAGTATTTCTGGATTCACATCGAGTGGTACGGGATGTTCATCATCTTCATTCCGGTTTATCTGTTTTTACTGCTGCCGGTGGCGATGGTGTTGAGCGGCGAGACCCAGGGTCATTTGCGCGCCGCCGGCAGCCTGCATTGGGGACTGATGAGCATGGTGTTCGGCCTGAGCCATCTCGCCTATCTGCTGGTGCTGCCGCAAGCCCAGTATCCCCAGGTGAGCGGCGCGGGGCTGGTGCTGTTTCTGCTGCTGCTAACCGAATTGAACGACGTGGCCCAATACTGCTGGGGCAAGGGGTTGGGCAGGCATAAAATTTCGCCCACCGTCAGCCCGAATAAGACGGTGGAGGGTTTCGTCGGCGGAGTGGTCACCACCGTGCTGTTGTCCGCGCTGCTGGCGCCATGGCTGACGCCGTTTTCCACTCGGGACGCGCTGTTGGCGGGAGCGCTGATCGCGGTGGCCGGCTTCTTCGGCGATTTGAGTCTGTCGGCGCTGAAGCGCGATTTGGGCATCAAGGACAGCGGCAATTTGTTGCCGGGGCACGGCGGGATTCTCGATCGGGTGGACAGCCTGACCTACACCGCGCCGCTGTTTTTCCATTTCACCCGCTATTTCTATTTTTGAGACCCCACCATGGGATGCGCCGCGCTGCGTCTGCTGTTTTTTCTGCTGATCGTCAAGCCGTTTCTTTTGCTGGCCGTGGGGATCAACGTGCGCCGCCGCGACCGTTTGCCCCAACGGGGTCCGGCTCTGATCGTCGCCAACCACAATAGCCATCTGGATGCGCTGGTGTTGATGGCAATGTTGCCCCTGCGCGCATTGCCTCGGATACGACCGGCGGCGTCGGCGGAGTATTTTCTACGCGGGCGCTGGCGGGCCTGGTTTGCCACTCGCGTCGTCGGGATCATTCCGGTGACGACGCGTGGCGGCGGTTCCCGCGCCGGCGTGCTGGAGTCGGTGCGCGAGGCGTTGACGGCGGGCGATATTGTGATTTTTTTCCCGGAAGGGACGCGCGGCGAGCCGGAATGTTTGGGGAAGCTGAAGAGCGGTATTGTCTGGCTGGTCGAGCAGTTGCCGGAGACGCCGGTTCATCCGGTGTGCTTGTCCGGTTTGGGCAAGGTGCTACCCAAGGGGGATTGGTTGCCGGTGCCGTTCTTCTGCGATGCCTGGGTGGGGAAGACGTTGCGCTGGCAAGGTGACCGGTCGGGGTTCATGGTCGCGCTGGTGGCCAGTCTGGCGCCACCGGAACCGCGAGCGGCGGCGGTTCGAGAGGGGCGGATTTAGCGTCTCGGGTTTTATCCTGCGGCGTCGGCATCGAGCGCCGGCTTGGGCGTATTCCGGCAGCCATGGTCAAACCAGCGCGCACGCAAACGATGGGAGATTCGCAACAGGGGATGTTCGACCAATCGATATCCCACCCAACCGTAACCCACAACGGCCGCCAGCATGATGAGACTGGCCAGCATATTGTCCAGCAAGCTGTTCGGCGCTGGCGTTGTCATCAGCCATAATCGACCGACTGCGGAAAGAACAAGAACATGAGATAGGTAAACCGTATACGAAATGTCGCCGAGAAATTGCAGGGGTTTCGGAAGGCTGAATTTATTTAATATTTCAATCGTTGCAAAGGAATAAACGAGAAATCCGTACAAGGTTCCCATGACGCACGCCCGCACAAGGCTCTCTCGTTCAAGGATATCGAAGGCATAAACCATCGGAAACCCAATTGATAGAATAAGAGTAATGATTACGATCACGCTACGTGCAGACAATTTTACAGAGTGCTCGTGGTAAAAAAATAGGGCAGCCAGTGCGCCCATGACGAACTCAAGTGAATAGGCGTGAAGGGCGATCAGTACGATTCCAGAAAAGTCGGTCACTGTAACGAACAGATTGATGATCGTGATGATTGCGCCCCATATCAGTAGTGATGGCAATAGGAACCATTCACGGAAACTTAGAAAAATGGAAAAAATAAGATAGAACCATAACTCGTGAATAAGCGACCATGCAACCATGACCAGTGGTAGTTGATGGCTGGGAAATAAAAGAAATGAGAAAATGAGTTGGGCTTGATGTCCTTGCGAGGCATTGACCCAATCAGGTTTGATTAAAAATATAGCTAGCGTTAAGAAGAAGTAGAACCAGTAAGTTGGGTATATGCGGGTTAACCGCCCCCAAAGAAACCGTATCACCTCGCCGTTGAGCGCGAAACGACCTTTCGTGACGGTCACCATGATAAAGCCGCTGACCACAAAAAATAGATCAACGCCGGACTGTCCAAGATATAGAAAGTCTGGAAGCAGAAAATCACCACCAGAATATTTTTTCTCGATGAATAAGCAGTGGAACCCCACGATACCGAGAAGTGCTATACCTCTGAGAGCCTGAATGGATGGCAATTTTTTCATAGGGAGGATCATTGTACAGGACAAAATCCGCTAACCAAATGAATTTACGTTAAAATTCTGCC